>CBDVBL010000049.1:0-9321 GCA_965372205.1 uncultured bacterium | reverse complement strand
GCCCCCGGGTATTGAGATCTATGATCGGGTATACCACAAGCTGACCGGGGCCGTGGAATGTGATATCCCCTCCCCGCTCGATCTCAAAAAGACCGACACCGCGTTCTCTCAACTCCGCCGGAGAGCACAGCAGGTTCGATTTCGACGATGCTCGCCCCATTGTTATAACCGGTTCGTGTTCGGTCAGGAGAAGGCAGTCCGGTATCCGGCTTTTAGATCGAAGACCTACCAATCGCTTCTGTATTTCCCAGGCATTCTTATAACGAGTCCGCCCGAGATCAACCCTGAAAAGCCGTGTAAGTTCTCTGCTGCACATCGGTTGCCCTTCCTCTACCGCTATATACATCAACTTAGAGGCGAGTCAAGCAGTTTCCCCGGTGGCTGCATGCACTCTGTTGTGGTGCCGTAATTGACTTGCCCTGCTTATATATAATCGATAATATATTACGACGCGGAAATAATTGAAAGGAGGCTAAAATGAGGTATGGACGAAAATGGATAAAAACCTGCAGTGTGGTGATGTTTATTGTTTTCACAATTTTATCGACATCATTTTTATTTATTAACTGTTCCAAGGACAACTCAACTGAACCTGATAATGGCAATGGTTCTGAACCTTCAATAGTCTATGCTGGGCAGGATGGAATAACGATAATCGAACCGGACGGCACAAACAAGCGCGTTATTGTGCAAGGGGATTCTCTTCATAGTCCGGTTTGGTCACCGGACAGAGTAAATATAGCCTTTGTACGATATCGTGAATTTTCGTTGGGCGACGTTCTCAATGTCGTGGAGGCTGAAGGAGGAGATGTCTCAATTCCAGCGACGGATATCAACAGCATTCACCTTGGTGGTTCTCCCTGGGCTCCTGATGGTTCAATGTTAGTGTTTGATGGCAGTGCCGATTATATTCACATTATTTTCACAGTATCGCTCAGCGGCGGGCAACCGACACAGATCCTGACAAACGCGACCGATGCCTCCTTTATTTCAAATAGTGACATCATTTGTGCCTATTTTCCATCAGGGCACATCGATACTACAGTTATTGCCCGCCTGAATGCCTCTGGTGGCGGCTTGACTGTATTAGCATCAGGCGGAGAAGGAAGTTACTTTCGTCCGAGAGTGTCATTGCAGCGAGATAAGATAGCATACATTCACACATTGACTTATGATGATGGGAACGAAATTTGGGTGATGAATACGGATGGTAGCGCCCAGGAGAGAATCGCGACTGGTGGTGTTGATTTTCCAAATGGTAGAGTTAGAGGAATGGATTTTTCATATGATGGCTCCAAATTGTTACTCGTTCCCGATACCGATGACGAGACCATGCTCTGCGTGCTGGATATTTCAAGTGAGACTGTAGAAATCGTGCCGGGTACAAGTTGTCCCGAGGCCGAAAGAGCAGCTGATTGGTCTCCAACCACAGATCGGTTTGTATATGAAATCCGAGGTGGTGGTATTGCCATAGTTAATCATGATGGTAGCAATCGATTTGTGTTGGATGGTGATGCCAGTAACTGGTACTCGAATCCCAATTGGTAATCAACGCTACCGGCAACTTTAGCAATAAGATTAAGCCCCTCCGCAGAATCACGAAGGGGCCTTAAGCCAGGCTATTTGAGGGATAATCGGGTTATCCTTATTATTCAATAACCTTAATACATTCCGCCGGGCAGCTGTCCGCTGCTTCGCGGCAAGCATCTTCGACATCAGCAGGAACATCATCGACGATAACTTTGGCCAAATCGCCTTCCATCTCGAAGACCTCAGGGCACAAATCCACGCAGATCTCGTCCCCGGTGCATTCATCTTGATTAATCTCGACCTTCATCAGAGTCTCCTTTCGACCCGCTATGGGGGCTTGTCGCCCCGCGGAAATTCTATTCTCTAAATCTGCCCGTGTTAATATGGAAAAACGAAAGCCGAGTGCAAGTATTTTTTTACTAACCTTTTCAAAGGAATACTATCATCGAGGCCGGTCAAAACATCCTATCGGGAGGAGAATTTTATCACCTTCGGCTCTGCCAGTTTTTCATAATCCTTAAAGGTCATCCTGATCAACTCTTTGTGGGAACAGGCATTGAACGCAATTTCATCGTCCTCGGCCAGGCTTTCCTCCACGAAAACATCCATCCCATAAAGATTTCCGAAAGGCGGCATCGCTCCGACCTCACATTCCGGGAACATGTCTTTAAATTCCTGCTCACTGGCAAGCTCCACTTTGCCTGCTTCGGCTGCTTTTTTCAAGAGAGTAAAATCTACCTTATGGGAAGCAGGGAGAACTGCCATCGCCATTTTGCCATCGAGCTTGATGACCACGGTTTTCGCCAGTTCTCTTCCCGGAATATGGGCCGAGGCCGCAATCTGTTGAGCAGTGTAAGCCGGGGAGTGGCTGATGGTTGTATACTTGATTTTATTGCTGTCCAAGAGATCTTTCAATCTGTTTACCGGCATGATAACCTCCTCTTTGTTCTGTTTATCTCTTGTCAAATCCCAAAAAACAGGCAGGTTGTATTTGCCGGATCCGTTAGATGTAGATTTCTCTCCTGCTGTCAAGATCGTTCATACTACCAACGATAAGAAAAGGATAATTAGCTTGAATTTCTATGTCAAGTGAATCATCAAACGGTCGGTCAATTAAATATGGCAGCCCGTCTCAATCCTCGATCAGGCTCCCCCCATGCTCGGTATATGGCTTAGCCGCATCCCTCCCGGGCTTGTAGTACGGATTTTTCCCCGCAGAGTGGTCTGAAACGTCGATGACTTCTGTTACTTCGGGAAGGGCCGTTCGTATCGTCCTTTCTATTCCCCGCTTCAATGTGATACCGGCGGCACCGCACCCAAGGCAACCGCCGCTCATACGGATATAGACAGACGTACCCTTGACATCGACAATTTCCGCGCGGCCGCGGTGAGCGGCTATCCCCGGATTGATCCTTGTTTCAATAATCTGTTGAATCTGCCTGAACAGGTCACCACTAACGGGAACCTCTATCTTGAAATCGTCCGGGATCAACG
Source organism: uncultured bacterium (assembly GCA_965372205.1). Taxonomy (GTDB): domain Bacteria; phylum Zixibacteria; class MSB-5A5; order UBA10806; family UBA10806; genus CBDVBL01. Next base: position 6,297 of record CBDVBL010000049.1, on the reverse strand, counting down.
GCTTTCCGGAGGTGATTAAGGCCCGGATAACCGATCCTATTCGTTTGCCCATTGGCCGCCAATCATCATCAGTTGATCGTGCAACTGTTATCGTATCCTCCGAAACATGTACCTCCCGAATCCCCTCTATCTCGAATAGCGCCTCCAGCAAGGGAGAACCTTCGGCCATCTCTTTTTTTCTGCAGTTGATCGATCGGCCCGGGCAGACCGGTTGATCCACGATGAATTTGCAGATCCGGGGATCCAGTGACGGCTCCGCGATGATCTTGATTTTCCGGTTGGGCGTAGCCATTTGACTATCCTCGTATATTAAACGGAGAACGATCCATCCTTTTTTTTGGTTTTCTTGCAATCCGCACATTCGCATAGTTCTCTCAGCCTTTGAAAACTACATATTCCGGTGTTATGACCATCTGAAAAATTCGGCTGAATGGCATATCGTCCGACCTTCCCGACACTGGTAAACTTGATATCGAGCGGAATGTTTTCCGGGTCCAGGGTCCGCCGACCCGTATCCTCATCCTGACATGCCGCACACTTACAATTGATACGTAGATAGTATGCCGTATGCGAACTTTCGTGCTCGTCGGGCCATCTCACGCGCAATTCGCTATCCGATGACAATTCAATATTCGTTGGTTCGATAAACTTTCCCTCCGCATCACCAAGATCAATACGCTTTTTGAGTTTCCCGACCAGATACAGATAAGTTCTCGAAGCCTGTGAATCAGGCGATTTTGCCACCACCGGTATCCCGTCCTCTCCACTCATCATAATCTCCCGGTCGAGAGGAACCGTGCCGAGGAGAGGAACATTACATTCTGTGGCCATCCGTTTCCCTCCTCCCACGCCGAAAATGGCGGTTTCGTTCCCGCAATGTTCGCATGTGAATCCACTCATGTTCTCGATGATCCCGAGAATAGGAACGTTAACCTGTTCGAACATTTTGAGACCCTTCCTGGCGACTCCCAGCGCAATCTCTTGCGGTGTGGTGACTATGATAGCGCCTGTAAGCGATGCTTGTTGGGCCAGGGTAAGCTGAACGTCTCCCGTTCCCGGTGGCAGGTCAATCAACAGGTAATCAAGCTCGCCCCAGAGAACATTTTCGAGGAACTGATGGATTATTTTTATAGCCAAGGGCGCGCGCCAGACCACCGGCCCATCGCTGCCCGGAAAGAGCCCCATCGATATAAAGCTTATGCCGTGTCTGCTCAAGGGCTTAATACGGTTTTCGATAATGCCGGGCCGATCATTGCCGGCGCCAAACATGCCGGGCTGGCTCGGCCCATAGATATCGGCATCCAGAAGCCCGACGCTCGATCCGGAATGTCTGAGGGCTACCGCCAGATTGGCGGCTACGGAAGATTTCCCCACTCCACCCTTGCCGCTGGCGATAGCTATGATGTTTTTGACGCCCGAAAGACCTGGCTTACCGGCCTTTCGATCTTCTGGAGATTCCGGCGTGCCGGGGGATTGCCGTTCTTCATCCAGAGTCTTGCCCTGTTTCTTCCTACTCATAAATGCCATCTGCTGTTATTCCTTATCCCTTCGAAAATGATCATTCTCAAATCTGTGGGCCCATTCTTTGAATTGTCATTAACGTGAACGTCAATGTCAAATGCGTTGTTCCGCAGCGGATATGACCGCTCACACCGTAAAAAGACAGACTGTCCGGAATCGCCAATATAAATACATTCGCAAATCTCGGATTATAACCCTATTAAAGCCTTGATTATGGCATCGGCCTGATTTTATATTGCCTCAAATTGGAGGCTTCATGAAAGGCATCGTGCTGGCAGGCGGTCTGGGCACGCGACTTTACCCGCTGACGAAAATCACCAATAAGCATCTTCTACCGATATACGACAGGCCGATGATCTACTACCCGATCCAGACGCTGATTAATTCCGGGCTCAAGGAAATCATGATAGTCACCGGCGGCAATAATGCCGGAGATTTTCTAAAGCTTTTGGGCAACGGATCGGAATTTGGCTTAAAGCATCTGGATTTCACATATCAGGCCGACGAAGGGGGAATCGCGCAGGCGATCGGGTTGTGCGAGTATTTTGCCGGGGGCGAGAAGATCGTGGTAATCTTAGGCGATAATATTATCGAGAAGAATATCAAGACATCTGTATCCCGGTTCAAAAGGCAAAAAGATGGAGCCATGATCTTCTTAAAAAAGGTAAAGAATCCCGAAGAGTACGGCGTCGCGGAAATAAAAACCGGCCGGGTGGTCAATATTATTGAAAAACCGAAAAAGCCCAGAAGCAATCTGGCGGTTCTCGGGATCTATATGTATGACAATCGGGTCTTCGATATTGTCAGAAGCCTCAAGCCCTCCAGACGCGGGGAGCTGGAGATCACCGACGTCAATAACGCCTATATTAAGGATGGATCGATGAGATATGAGATGCTGACCGGCGGCTGGGCCGACGCCGGAGAATCTATAAATGCCTACAATGATACTATAAATCTCGTCCGCCGCCAGCTGACCGGGAAGCCGGGGAAACAGAAGAGATAATCGAAAGATCAAGATGAAACTCATAGACGGTGTGCATACCAGGTTGATGAAGATCATCGCCGACGAACGAGGTCGGCTGGCGGAGATCCTGCGTTCCGATAGCGATATTTTCAAAAAATTCGGCCAGGTTTATTTCACCACCGCCTATCCCGGTGTGATCAAGGCCTGGCATTACCACAAAATTCAAACCGACTACTTTTTCTGTATCAAAGGCGTGGCAAAACTGGTCCTGTATGATTCTCGTAAAGATTCTCCAACCTATAAAACGATCAACGAATTCTCAACGGGAGAAGATAATCCTCTGCTGGTTGTCATTCCGCCGCATGTCTACCACGGGTTCAGGACGATATCCTCCGAAGAATCTATCATGATCAACATTCCCACCGAGCCATACAATCATGCTAATCCGGACGAATACCGGCTTGATCCTCACACCGACCAGATCCCCTTCGATTGGGCGGGAAGGGACGACTAATCTCATAAAGCTTTCTATGAAGATTTTAATTACAGGAGGAGCCGGCTTTATCGGCTCGAATTTCATTCACTTGATCAGAGAAAAACGTCCTGACTGGGAAATCGTAAATTTTGATCTACTAACCTACGCCGGCAATCTGGCCAATCTCGGGGACATCATCGATAACAAGAATTACAGGTTCGTAAAGGGCGATATTAGCAATCCGGGCGACGTTAAGAAACTGTTTTCCGAAAAATTCGAATATGTTGTTAATTTTGCAGCCGAAACACATGTCGATAGATCGTTATACGATCCGGGTCTCTTTTTGAAAACGAATGTAGGCGGTACACAGCTATTGTTAAACGAGGCGCTGAAATCCGGCGTCCTGAAATTTCTACATGTCTCCACCGATGAGGTTTACGGGTCACTGGGCACCGATGGTTCTTTTGACGAGGCATCGCCCCTTTCACCGAACTCGCCGTATGCAGCCAGTAAGGCCTCGGCCGATCTGATCTGCCGTTCATATTTTAAGACTTTCGATATGCCGGTGGTAATTGCACGTGCCAGCAATAATTACGGACCCTGTCAATTCCCCGAAAAGCTGATTCCCTTCTTCATAACGAAGGCTTTAGGTGATGAATCGCTGCCGCTATACGGCGACGGTCTCAACGTTCGAGACTGGCTCTTCGTGGAGGATTGCTGTCGCGGAATCTTGACGGTTCTTGAAAACGGCGGGGATGGAGAGGTTTACAATACGGGCGGACAATGCGAGATGACGAATCTGGAGATAACCCGTATGATACTGGATATCCTCGGCAAGCCGGCAAGCCTGATTAAGTTCGTCGAGGATCGCCCGGCCCACGACCGCCGTTACGCCCTGGATAACGGCAAAATCGAAAGAGAATTAGCCTGGCGACCGAAGATCGAATTCGCCGACGGTCTGAAAAAGACTATAGACTGGTATGACGGCAATCGGAAATGGTGGGAAGAGATCATAAGCGGCCAGTATCGTCAGTTCTACGATCTCCATTATAAGAACCGTCAATGAAAAGAATCATCATCACGGGCGCTGCCGGCCTGCTGGGACAGCATATTATCCGCTGCCTTAAATCAAATAAAAACAACGATCCCGATTTCTCAATTCTATCAATCGATAAGGTTACCAATCCTTTCGAGCAAGCAGCAAAACTACAATACATAAAAACCGATTTGAAAGAATTCGATTCCATAAAACCAGTTTTAGAGGATTTCAATCCGGATTTAATATTTAATTGTGCGTCGTACAACAATGTCGACGGCGCCGAAAAAAACAGGCAACTGGCCGACGATTTAAACGTGCATCTGTTGAAAAACCTGCTGGCAGTATCATTTGAAAAGATAATTCATTTCTCATCGGATTATGTATTCGACGGGCGGCATGGTCCCTATTCCGAGGAGGATTCTCCTCTTCCGATCAACTACTATGGTCGAACCAAGTATCGCTCGGAAAGAATCCTGAAGGAGTCCGGGAAGAATCATCTCATCATCCGATCCAATGTTCTCTATGGAACCGGCATAGGCATCAGACCGAATTTTGTTACCTGGCTGGTCATGAGTTTGCGCAGGAATGAAAAAGTCCGAATAGTCACAGACCAGTTCGGTAATCCCACTTATGCCGGCAACCTCGCCGAGGCGGCAATAGAGGCTGTCCGAAAAGATCTTACCGGAATATTGCATATCGCCGGAGATGATTATCTTTCGCGTCACGAGGCAGCCTTAAAAGTAGCAACTTTTTTCAACCTCGATTCAAAAATGATAACTTCAATCACAACGGAAGAACTCCGCCAGCCTGCCAGAAGACCTCTTCGGGGAGGGCTAAGGATCGATAAAGCCAAAAAACTCCTCATGACCAGGCTCCTCGGGCTGGATGAAGGATTGAGGTTGATGGCGGATTACTGACCGCCGGTCAGACCCGGGGTCTTTTGGCGGAGATACTGATACTGGCGACCGTGCTGGCCGCATGCTCTGCCAATTTCTCCTCCGTCATGCCAAGTTCCTTGATAATCGCCGTCACGGTCGGGTCATTGGCCATAAACTCCAGTGAAAACGACTTCTCAGCCATTATCTCTATATCGACAAAGCCTGCCTTTTCCATCTTGCCCAGGTAGGCATCTTTCATGATGGAACCCGATATGCATCCGACATAGGCGTCGACCGAGTCTTTAATCTGCTTCGGAAGTTCTTTTAAAAGCACGATATCGGAAATCATCATGCGGCCGCCCGGCTTCAGTACCCTGAAGCCCTCAGCAAAGACCCTGTCTTTATCGGGGGCGAGGTTTATCACGCAATTTGAGATAACAACATCGACAAGCCCATCGGCCGCAGGCAGGTTTTCGATTTCGCCCAGGCGAAATTCGACATTATCGAACCCTCCCTTTCGAGCGTTTGCCCTGGCCTTATCGATCATCTCCGGCGTCATATCGACGCCGATCACCTTGCCGGCTTTGCCGACCTTTTTGGCTGCCAGAAAACAGTCGAATCCTGCACCGGAGCCCAGATCAAGAACCGTTTCTCCCTGCCTCAGCGATGCCAGCGACGTGGGATTACCGCATCCGAGACCCAGGTTGGCCCCATCCGGAACCGCACCCATCTCTGCCTCGGAATATCCGATCCCCTCGCTTCTCTTCTCTACTTTAGTGGTATCCCTGCAACAGGATGACTCAACCAGCCCACAGCCGCAACCTTGCTCGGCCACTCTGGCATAGCCTTCCCTGACCGCTTTTTTAATCTCCGAATCCTTCATGATTGAAACCTCTCTTTTATTATTCGGATATGCCCGTCATCATGGGACCGAGCATACCCTTCACGAGTTCTGAAAACTCTCCGACTTTCACTAACGATAGACAACAGACGGCGCCGTCTTTCTGCCAGCTTACGATTGCCAGCTTGTCCCCGGGATTAATCCCGGCTCTATCTCTCAAATCCTTGGGCAATACCATCTGGCCACGCTCATCGACACTAACGACGGACTCGATATTGCAGCATCCGGCGGCTCGGGATATTGACGAGCTTTTTGAGGTCTTTTTTCTCTTTCCGGCCATGTCAGCCTCCTCCGCTTATCCTGAATATTCAGTATTTTCTGATAATTCTTATACGGCAATATATACCCGGGATTTCAAATAATCAAACTGTTTTTCAAACAAATATCACCCAAGATCATAACCCTTTTAATAACAACGAATTATATGGCGATGCCCCCTGCCGTAATGATTTCCTGAATGACCAAAATTGTTCTTTTTCACGGGGGACATTGGCATCCCCATCAGAGATGAGATTGAGA
>CBDVBL010000048.1:0-9328 GCA_965372205.1 uncultured bacterium | reverse complement strand
GAGTCTCCGCACCTGACGACAGATGTCGGTCGAGTTCGGCCATACGGCTCGTCCTACGGATCCGTAGGATAGAGAGACTTGACCGCACTTGTTAATTATCTGCAGGGCTTACCTATTTCAATAGAACACATTTCTGCGTTTGTGAATACTCTCCCGCTTTGATTCGATAAAAGTACACCCCCGATGGCACATCTTCAGCATCCCACACAACCGTATGAGTACCGGCTTGTTGCTTTTCTGATACCAGCGTCTCAATCCTGCGGCCGAGGATATCATAGATCTCGATGCTTACCTCTGCCTCTTCCGGCAAAGCGTATCTTATAGTCGTGGAGGCGTTGAAGGGATTGGGGTGGTTTTGAGAGAGGGAGAAGATGCGAGGAGGCCCGATGATCTCCTCTTCGGTGCCTGTCAGGCTGAATTGAAGAATCATAAGGGAATTACAATCGGCCACAAAAGCATAGTCTCCGTCAACACATACTTTTGTGGCATACCCGGGCGTATCGTAACTTCCGGCAAACAAAGGATCCACGGGATCGGAGATATCTATTATTTGCAAACCCCTGTACCAACCGCCGATATAAGCGTAATCGCCTGATATGGAAACGCCATGTGCCTGATCCGGCGTGATGTAGCTGCCGACAAGATCCGGATCATCGGGATTTGATATATCGAGAATCTCGAGAACGCCGTAATCGCCGTACCACTCGTAGAAAGTCACGTATGCATAATCTCCGGCCACGCAGATCGACTCGCCTTGCCCTCGCATAGCCTGGTAGTCGCCGACGTACGTTGGCTGTGACGGCTCTGATACGTCAATTATGTGCAGGAAGAAATCGCCCAGCGCGAAAGCATAACCGTCGGAGACGAAAATATCCTGCAACGACTCCATGAAGCCACAACTGCCAACGAGATCCGGGCTGGAAGGATCTGAAATATCCAGGATCAGCAAGCTTTCACCGCCGACGAATGCATAATCACCGGAGATGAAAATACTCCATACCCAATCTCCGTTTTCGTAGGTCGACTCCAATGATGGATTTGCAGGATCTGAAACGTCGATTATAAACAGGCCATTTTGTCTATTGGCGACATATGCATAATTGCCGGAGATGTAAAAATCATCTATATAGGACGGGGTGGCATATTTGCCTAAGGGAACGGGATTAAGTAAATTGGAGATATCGACTATCGACAACCCGGAACGCTGGTTTATATAAGCATAGTTTCCCGATACGGATACGCCCCAGATCATGTCCGCCGCCTCGTAGCTTCCGGCAAAATCGGGATTCGAAGGATAAGAGACGTCTATTATCTGAAGCGAGGAAAAATCGGCGATATAGACACGTTCATCGGCCGAAAACAGCCGTGACGCATATCCGGGGGTATCAAGGCTTCCATAGATTGAGGGATCCGAGGGGTTGGCAATATCGATAACACGAAGCCCTTGCTGGCCGTCGGCTACGTAAGCGTAATTTCCCAGGACAGAAATCCCGACCGCCAGGCCGGGAGTGTCGCAATTTCCAACTACCAGAGGGTCTGAAGGATCGGAGATATCTATTATCTGAAGCCCGGAATCGCCGTCAGCGACATATGCGTAGTTTTCCCGGACGAAAATGTCTAATGATCTGCCCGGCGTGTCAAAGCTCGATACGGGCGCGGGATTCGCGGGGTCGTCGATATCGACTATAAATAAACCGATCATCTCACCGACGATATACGCGTAGCCTTCATCCACGAAAAGGCTGCGAGCCCATCCCGGCGCCTCCAGTTCCCCCAGTAGCGTTGGCTGAGAGGGTTCGGATACATCAACTATGAAAAGGCCGGCATAAGGGCCGCACAGATAAGCGTAATTCCCAACCACAAATACATCGCTGGCCGAACCAGGAGTATGACAGATACCAGTCAAGGCCGGATTAGCCGGATCGGAAACGTCCACAATGGCAAGCCCCGAATCACGGTCGGCCAGGTAAGCGAACTCGCCTGCGACATCGATGGATGGGCTGTTGCCCAGGAATAACTGACTGACGAATACGGGCGCATCCGGTGCAGAGATATCGATTACCACCAGGCCGTTTGTGAATGCGCAATATGCATAGTTTCCCGCGACTTCAACATCGTTCACATCCGTCCACAAAGTAGAACTGACATACTCCACCTCCTGCCCCCGGAGTGGAGAAGGTATGAGCATTAATCCGATCAGGACTATCGATGCAAATGTCTTCATCGCTCCCATATTTCAATAGCACGCATTTCTTCGTCTGTGAATATTCACCTGCCTCGATTCGATAGAAATACACCCCCGATGGCACATCTTCAGCCTCCCACACAACCGTATGCGTACCGGCCGGCCGCTTTCCCGCAACCAGCGTCTCGATTCTGCGGCCGAGGATGTCATATATCCGGATGCTTACCGCCTCCTCCTCCGGCAAAGCGTATCTTATAGTCGTGGAGGCATTGAAGGGGTTGGGGTAGTTGGGGGAGAGGGAGAAGATTTGGGGAATGCGCTCGGCATCATCGTCGATTCCGGTTGTCACACGCCGGAGTATCAAAAGAGAATGATAATCGGCAATATATATGTAATCTCCATAGATGAAAAGGTCTTCAGCCCTTCCAGGCGTATCAAAACTTGAAACGAGAATCGGCTCATAAGGATCCGCTACGTCAACGACCTGAAGCCCTTCATGGTTGGCAGCCACATAGGCATAATTGCCCGATACCTTAACTCCATCAGCATCGTCCAGGGTATTGCAGCCACCTGTAAATGTCGGAACATATGGGTTTGAGATATCGAATATTGAAAGGCCGTAAGTTCGATCGGCTATGTAGGCATAATCTCCTTCCACAAAAACATCCCAGGCGGTGCCCGGCGTAGTGCAAGACGCCACGATCGAAGGATTCATGGGATCATGGATATCGACTATTGTAAGATAGCCGGCGTCCGCTACGTAGGCATAATCCCCGGTGATAAAAACGTTCCACGAACACCCCGGCGTAAATACTGATCTGGATTCGTCTGGATTATCTAAACTCATAATATGAAGGCCGCCGGTGCCGTCGGCTTTGTAAAGATAACGACCATCGACCGATATTCCCCGACTCATACCTCCATTGATGGGGTAGATACCTTCGACTGCTTCTGGATTATGCCGATCACTGACATCTATTATCCAGGCTTCGAAACCAGCAGCGAAATAGGCTGAATCACCGGAGGCAAAGACCTGTCTGCCCCAGATGCCCCCAATTCCTTCGCATGCTCCTGTAATTGTGGGATATTGAGGATTTCCCGTGTTGATAATATGGAGACCGTTACCGCTAACGATGTAACCGTAATCGTCACTTACGAAAACGTCGTCTACAGACAGGCAACTGGAGTACCTGCCTATCTCAGCGGGATTCGACGTGTTCGTTATATCTATTACTAAAAGTCCAATGGATGAGGCCAAGTATGCAAGATCATCTATAATCGAAACACCGAAGACGGCTTCCCAATTGTTGAAGTTGCCGACGGGCGTTGGATTCGCAGGATTGGAAACATCGATTATGTCAAGCCCATTATATCCATTGGCGATATAAGCGAGATTGCCGAGGATTATAATATCGTGCCCGTCCGCATAGGTCTCCCAGCTACCTACGATATTCGGAGACGCAGGATCGGCAACGTCAAAAACACGAAGTCCGCTTTCCTGAACGGGAGGATCCTCGAAATAATCTACAACATATGCGTACGAACCATCAACAAATACGGCTATCGCCTCCCACGGCGTTTCACCGCTACCTATGATGGTCGGGTTACCCGGGTCTGAAATGTCTATTATTTTTAGGCCGCTATAGCTTTCTGTTACATAGGCATATCCACCCCTCAAGGCGATGTCTGTGGGATATTCTGAGATAGTACATGACCCTGTTACAAAGGGATCCAAGGGAGCAGAAATATCAAGTACGTATAAGCTCGAATCAGCCAGAAGATACGCGAAGTTCCCGGCGATTGAGATGCTTCTGGAATATCGCTGCTCGGCATATGTGCCTACGAGTAATGGATGAAGGTTGTCGGATATGTCAATAATGAAAAGACCGATTCCGTAAGCTGCGACATATACATATTGGCCTCTGATTGATAAATCTTCTAAGGATGCACCGAAATCGTATCCACCCATCAATTGCGGTGACGAAGAATCGGCGATAGAAATTACCTGAAACGCCCTGTCGCTGATGCAATATGCAAATTCGCCGTCGGCATAAACTGAGCGAAGCCCCCCCGGACATAGGGTAGAGCGGACATACTCCACCCCCTGCCCCCGAAGCGGAGTTAGAGGCAAAAATAATATGACCAACAATATAATCAGGTATTTCATGACATCCTCCGGCTGTCTGGATTATCGCAATCCTTACATATATATTGTAAGCGGCTCAAAACGAATGTCAAGAGAATTATGGACTTGAAAGACCCGAATATTTGATCGATAATTGGGTGTCAATTATTGAAATCTTAACAGGAGGTCGCGATGTTCGAGAAGAGATTACATGCTTTTTCGCATGCGGTCGGCATAACATTTCTTATTCTGTTTTTGCTGAACCTGTTCAACTTTGCATTTTATTCCGTGATGTTCGAGGGTGTATTCGCGGGCCTCTGGCCCTTCTGTCTGGTCGAGATCGGGGATATGGCCCGCTACATGCTGAATCTAAAACTGATGGGCGTCTTCTTCGGGGCCGTTTTTCTGGTCAGCTATCTCTGGCTGAAGAAGCTAAGAAAGCTCTCGTGACCAGGGTGTCGGGGGACAAGTCCTACGGACCCGTAGGGCCCCCGACCTGCTGGATTCCCGCTTTCGCGGGAATGACAATTGAAAGATATAAATCAGGGTATCTGTTTACCGCCCGAAGGATCCTTATAAGGCCCCTTCATGTTTCAAAAGCCACTTCTTGCGCCAGAGGCCGCCGCCGAAGCCGGTCAGATCGCCTGACTTGCCGATCACGCGATGGCAGGGCACGACTATAGAGATCGGATTCGAACCGATGGCCATGCCGGCCGCCCGCGCGCCTTTAGGTCTGCCGACTCGCGCGGCAATCTTGCCGTAGTTAACTGTTTTCCCATGAGGTATTCTGGACAACTGCCTCCAGACGCTCCTCTGGAAATCGGTCCCGTTACGCTCGATTGGTAAATTGAACTTTCTCAGCCTGCCGTCGAAATACATCTTCAACTGCTTGCGGGTTCTATCGAGAACTGGAGATTTTCCCCCGGATATTTCGGCTTTGAATTGTTTTGCAATCGGTTTTAAGATTGCGCCTGGCTTTTTCCTGCCGAGGAATTCGAGTCGGCATAGTCTGCTTTTATATTCGGCGGCAATCATTTTCCCCAGCGGAGTGGAGAATGCGGCGTAATGAATGGCCCGGCCTTTGCCTGCTGTAGATTTCATGTCATCCTCCTGCGTCATTTTCCCCCAAGATATGAATATACACCCGGTTGTCCACCGAAAATCAATATCCGAATTAAGCCAAAAAAACATTTGACCTTTGATGGAACTTACCGATAATTATAGAGTATGCAAGGGATTGCGGGATGAGATTGAAGTTTGCAGCAATATTTCTGATATTGCCGTTGTTGTTTGGCTGCGACGGTGACAATAGCACCGAGCCGTCCGAGCCGACTCCTATTAGGATTACCAGCCCCTCGAATAACGCTACCCTGGAGGATCCAGTCACAGTGGTAGCTACAGCAGGTTCGGGGTATTCGTTCACACGAGTAGACTTTTATATCGATGGCGATTCCGTATGGTCGACTAACTCGGCTCCCTATCAATACTACTGGAATATTTTCGTTTACCCCAGCAATTCGCAGCATACGATTCGTGCCATCGGTCATGCGGCGGATACGAGTTATACCTCCACTGCAGTTAATGTTAATGTGGTTATCACTCGCGGATTTTCGTTTTTGTCGGCGTATGCGCCCAATTCCCAGCAGGTCTTCGGCGTGGTAAATGATCAAGATGTCCTGTTTTTGTCCACCGGTCCCGAAGGATTGGAAGTCCTGGACATATCCAATAGGGTTTCACCTCGATACCTGTCCCGATACGATAGCCCCGGCCAGGCGATGAAAGCCGATCTAACCTATCCTTATGTGTTCATAGCCGATTTTAGTGAGGGGGTTACAAGGGTAATCTTCACCGATCTTGATTCGTTGGTACAGAGGGGAATTTATACAACCCAGGCTCTTGCAAATGATGTGGCCGTCTCCGAAAACTACCTTTTTGTCGCCGAGAATGATGGTTTCAGCATAGTCGATTTCTCAGATCCCAATTCCCTGAATTTCATAAACAAGGTATCTTTTGAGGACCAGCCTCAATACGTGGTCGCCAGGGGGGATACTGCCTTCATAGCGGCTCTGGAAAAATTCTATATCGTCGATTGCACCATCCCGACCTCGCCCCAGATACTGAGCGCCTTCGTTACCGACGGGCTGGCCCGCAGCGTGGCCATAATCGATACCTTCGCATTTATCGCCGACGGCTCGGAGGGAGTCAGCGCATTATCAATCAACGATCCGACCGATCCGGTAGAAGTAGCCCGTTATGCTACCGGTGAACAGATAAACGCGGTTGCCGCTGGAGATTCAACGTTGTTCGCAGGTGGCCTGGCGGGCGGGATCTATGCTCTGTATTATAGCACGGCCGATACTCTGAGGATTATTGACCAGTTCGATTCGGGTTACTCGGTTCATGAATTGCATTTCGATTTTCCATATCTATACGTCGCCACCAGCGGCAAGGTTGACATACTCAGATTCGTTCGGTAACCGCAAGAAGCTTTACCGTCAGTCAGATTTATCATAGCTCGTAGGCCGGTTCCCGCAACACCCTGCCATTTTCAAGAGCGGGTACACCAACATGAGAAACGAGTAAATAGGTTGAAAAGAGGCCAATATTCCCTTGCGTTTAATGAGGTTTTTTATGATATTATTCTTATAATAGGCTTCGTGCGCTTTCCAGGGATTGATAATGCCCTGCTGAGAGCGATTGTCGAATTGGTCTTTTTGTAGAATTACAAATGAAATCTGTAACCGGTGGGGCTGAAATTCCTTGATACCGCATATTCTAATGGGAGTCTCCCGGTCTTTTGAGTTTTCTACTCAAATTGCATCAGAGACCGGCTCTATTGCGGACACCGCAAAAAGGGGTTTGTTAGAATGGAAATGAAGAGAAGATCTGGAATGAACAGGGCTTGGTTGTGTGCGGTAGCCATGGCGGCAATCCTGATGATGGCGGGGAAATCATCGGGACAGGATCCCGGTTTGCAGGATTCCATGATAATCGGTAATCTGGACGGTTCGGCTATTCGTGTCGGATTGAACGAACAGGTCGCGCTCCCGGTCTGGATAAGGACAGACGACTCCGTAACGTTTATCCATATCCCGCTGGCATCGGACAACGATTATATTCAAACTCGAGACGGGGGGCAGTTATACGCCCCATTGAGCCTCTGGGACGAGGTGGGATTTTTAGATCCCAATGAGGATTCGCCTGGACCCGGTATGACAAGCCAGAGCATTCTCGGCTATGCTTATCTGACCGATCCCCGGGATCCCCAGAACTTCCTAATGACTGACTATGAATGGTGGCATATAGCCGACTACATGATGGTAACAACGAATGATTCAGAAGTCATCGGCGATACGACATGGCTTTTTGAGGGCTCCAATCCGGATTTCGGCGGACTTATATGGACACTACAGGATGGTGTTACGCAGGTCGATCCGGCTGTTGTCTACGCGGCTTTGTATTTTTCGGAGAACGCCGATCCGGAGTTCGCAGAGCCGTCGGAGGGCGCTGTATTTGATATCAACCGGGAGTTTCCCATCATATTTAGCGTGATAGCCACTGATGAAGATCCTAACAATATAAATATAGCAGTCGAATTCAGCGGAGAGGGATTCTCGTTTGTTCCGATTGAGATTGCTCCGGGATATTCCGAATATAGATTCAACTGGGTTCCAGGACCGGCAGACGACGGTTCATATCCAATCACCTTCACCGCCAATGACGGGCATGGAGGTGTCGCGGAGCTTCATATGACCCTAAGCGTTTCGCCATCAGTACTTCAGATTGGTGAAGTATCCACAATGCCCGGTTCGGAGGTTACCGTGCCGTTGTCCCTTGTAAATAACGGGATCGACTCCTATGTGAGTGGTTTTGAGATCCTCTTACAGTACCAGGAAGAAATTACCTGCCTGCAATCTGTTTCCCAAGCCGAAAGAACGCAGAACTGGGATTATTTCAATTATACATTGGGCGATTCATCCACTATCCGGATAGTCGGAATCGCCGATATCGGCGGAGAAGGGCATCCGCTTGCCCCCGGTATCGGGCCCATAATCCTCCTTCATTTCGAGGTCTATCCCGACGAGATTTATATCGGCCAATATGCCGAGATTAATTTCATAAATAACGATGATAACGATAACACTCTTGCGGATTCATCCGGGTACAATCTGATCCATCCGGTTCTCGATGACGGCTGGATATATATCATGGATCCGGAAAATATTGAAACCGGGGATATTAATCTGAACGGCATTCCCTGGGAGGTCTCCGATGCGGTTCTTTTCGCCAATCATTTCATCCATCCCGATCTTTTTCCTTTCACCTGGATACAGATGCTGGTCTCCGATACGAATGGCGACGGTCTTCCGTCAACCCTGGCGGATCTCCTTTATCTTATTAACGTTTTGAACGGCGATATACCTCCGCCCATGCTTTTCTATGGGGATGATTCGGGTGAGGTTATTTCACTCCCGGAAAAGGGAGCTTCGAAGATCATTAAAACTCCATAATCAATCTGACCCCGTTTATAAATCGCTTCACCCCGGGCTCGCAAAGACTTGAGATTAGCATCGTTGCGAGGGGTCCGGCAACCGCCGACAATATTGTAAGCTCCTTATCATTTGTTACAACGCCTGAGATTCAGTCAGCGCGTAAAAGCAATGTTCCATAATGCAATCGGCCTGTGGCCCATCGTGAAACAGGTAGTGCATCCCATATGAAAACGCTATTGGTTGCGAGAGGCAATCCGAATCTATTTACAAGTTTCCTTTATAGGACGGCTTATGATTTATCAAGTAAAATGGATGGTATTTGCTTTCGCTTTCATTATGGCATGTTCCCATCGGCCGACGGCGGATCCGGGATATAACGTCGTCCTGAACCTGATTCCTCCGGCCGATCCGCTATATGATATGGTCGATTCAGCCAGCTTGAACATCAATGCACCCGATATGCAGTCTCCTTTTCTGGCCGTCTATGAGATGGATCCAAACAGCGGAGATCCCCAGATCATAGGA
>CBDVBL010000047.1:0-9392 GCA_965372205.1 uncultured bacterium | reverse complement strand
AACCTTCAAGATAACTGGCCGTGCTCAGTTTTATGAGATTATTGTAACCGGTAAGGTTTTTAGCCAGAAGCACCAGATGAAAACCCGATTCAGTGAATCCTTTCATGCCTGAACGCTCGAACCGGCTCCCGGGGGCAATATAAGCCTCGATGCCGACAATCGGTTTGACCCGGTGTTTCTTGGCTTTTATATAAAACTCTATGGCCCCAAAGAGATTACCGTGGTCAGTGATGGCCAGAGCCGGCATCTTCATCCTGGCCGCCGTCTCCAGTATATCATCGATACGGCAGGCGCCGTCCAGTAGCGAATATTGCGTGTGATTATGAAGATGAACAAATTGCGCCAGGCTCATCGGCTTTCCTTTATGTCTAATAGCTTATCAATCTCATCACGGCATCCAATGCAAACCAGAAATTCGTATTTCTTATAAATCTGCTCCTCGATTTCCTCGGACGATTGACCTTCAAGCTCAACTTTTACTTTTTCGATAAAATCTTTGAGATCCGTCTTCTCATCAGAATAAATATAACCGTCAAATGCAGAAATAAGCTCCGCCTTCAACCAATATGCTATTCCGCCTTTTTTGATTCGTTTGCCGCACCTTGCACACCGTCTTTTGCTCTCATCGCTCATAGCATAATAAGATCAATACTCATAAGACAATCAAGATAATTTCATTTTTCGCGCCAGAGAGTCGTCCTCCTTCCACCGAAAAGGAGGAATAACCGGAAGAAAACAAGCCCGGCCGCAAAACCACCGATGTGAGCCATATAGGCTACTCCACCATCCTGGCCGTCGGAACTTAGTTGAAAGAAAACCTGAAGAGCAACCCAATATATGATAATAAGGAAGGCGGGCAACCATATCAGGCGAATAAAAAACAAGATCCAGATGAGGGTCAATACCCTGGCCCTGGGGAATTCGAGCAGATACGCTCCCATCACGCCGGCTACCGCTCCCGATGCCCCAATCACCGGGACCAGGGAGCGGGGATCGGGAATAATCTGCGCGATCGCCCCTGCAGCCCCGCAGAGGAGATAGAAGACGATAAATCTTATGCTCCCCATTCTATCCTCTATATTGTTGCCGAATATCCATAAAAAGAGCATATTCCCCGCAATATGGAATAACCCGCCATGCAAAAACTGTGAACTGAAAACGCTGAATCCAGCAAACAAAGGGCCCTCGCCGCTCCACCTTCCGGCAGTGATAATGTCATATGGAACGAATCCGTAACGGAAAAACAGTTCTCTCCCGCCATAGCCGAAGATACCGATCACAATAAAGACGATCACGTTGATCGCTATCAAGGCCACCGTTGCCAGCGGAAACCTCGATGTGGGGATGTTGTCTTTGAGAGGAAGCATCCGTCAATTACCCAGGATTGTGAAATATTTTGAGATAGACGTTTTGTTGCCTTGTCTATCATACGCTTCGATTTCAAGTTTGTGTCGGCCCCGCCTCAGATTGTGTCTGACCTGATAGGCAAACTTCCTCGTATTCAGATCATAATCTGCTGGCACCCAGATGCCATCTATTTTCATGCTGAGTCCACGCTCCAGATCCAAGCCTGAAACTCCGTCGCTGATCTTGCAGGATAACAGGGGCCTGCGAGCCTTAATTTTCCCTTTCGGCCTGATATAACTTATTGAAGGAGGTTCGTTGTCCTCTATTAGCGCAATTTTCCCGAGCCCGGATCCATTTACTTCGATCCTCGTGCCATCTCCTCTCTCGATAAATCCCCACTTATCGTTATGAGCAGCGTAACCGTAGGCACCAATCTTCTTTTCGGTGAGACCAAGACGTTCGAGATCGAGAATAAATCTAATCGGGGAATCCGCGATCAGATTTGCCGGCTTGATTTCAAAGCACAATGCGTCGCTTGCGAATATTCTGGCAGCGGTACCGTTCGACGGAAAAATATAGGCAGGGTAAAATGATGAATTCCTATCAAAAGAGACAATCAAGGTTGAATCTGGTGAGAACGCATTGAGAGTTCCCCCCGGAAATGCGGGGTACAATTCAATTAGGGAATTAACAAGATATGATTGGTCTTCACGAATAATGATATTGGTTATACCGGATAGATCGTATCCCTGAAAATCAACTCCGTATGCCCGAAGCCCGGTTTGATTCATCTTCATCGTCCAGGTTTTTGACTGATTTGCGATTAGAATCGATAAATCGGCGTGTATCGAATCGGGAAAATACTCTATTTTCAGATGGTCGGGCGATCCATTAAGATATAATCCTTTCCTATCGGCGCCATCGATAAAATATATCCACGGTGAAACGCTTCCTTCGTCCTCGGAAAAACCGAAACGATATTCTCTGTTCCTGTGCGGGGAGATCGCAATCAGGGTATTCAAGAAAGCGACTTCATTACCGCGGTTCCATGCTCTGGTGGAAAGGGAGCCATTCATATCCTTATACTGATCGCCCGACGAGCTCCTGTATTCCATTCTTGCGTCATATGCTTTTGTGAATGTCATAAAATCGACCATAACCGTATCGCCGAATCGATAATATGAAACGAATTCCGGTTCCGGTGGGGCCAATTCAGGCGTCTTCAGGACGAATCGCAGGATCGCATCATTGCCGGCTTCGTCTACAGCGACAATCCGGACATCCCTGATCTGTCCTGCTGAGTCACCTTCAGGAATGACACCGGCGCCGGAAGCGAAATCACCCCAGAAATACTGCCGATTATTAGGCGGGACATATAACCTGTAGAAGACGTTCTCATCGTTATCTTTACCTTTCTGATGCCCGACCATTCCGGTCAATTCCATGTCGCGGACATACTCAAGCTGACCGGTAGTTTCATAGGTGATGCTGTCGGAGTTCATCGAAAATACGACGTTTTCATCCACCAGAAGTTTCAGGCTGTAAAACCCGTAGAGAAATCCCTTGCCATCAACCCGATCTCCTCCGGACACGGCCAGGGCCAGATCTCCGTCGCCAATCACGGTATCGCTTATCACATAGTCACCGCCGCCGTTTCCTTTAGTGATGTCAATTATCTCGATATCACAAGGATTGCCCGGAGCAAAACCGGTACCATAATGACGAATGGCCAGTTTTTCGAATACCGGCGGCCTGTTATCCGCTAATGGAAAGCCACTCTTCAAGGGATTCAAAGGTCTATTGCCGGGGGACCGAATTTCGAAATGCAGGTGCGGAGCTCTGGCGCCGGATGAGCCGGAATATCCTATTAGGTTGCCTTTCTTAACCGGATATTCATCGGGCTTGAAAAAGAGATTCTGACCATAACTCTTTGCACTCATCTGACGTTTACGAATTTCTTCGTTGAGTTTTTCTTCGAACTTCAAGAGATGGCCGTATACAACTATGCGCCCATCTCTTAGCATTAAATAGAGACCCTTGCCGTAGCCTTTATGAGACGTGGTGACACGATAGATATAGCCGTCGTCTACGGCATAGACGCGGTAACCTGTTTTTCCCCTGGTGCGGATATCCAGGCCGGCATGGAAATGGCCTGTGCGGTAGTCGCAGAATCTCGATGTCAGCTCGGGTTGGAGTTTCATGGGCCATCTATAATTTCCCTGGCCCCGCGCCATGCCGGCGTTGAACAGGGAACATCCGAGGGCAAAGTAAATAAGCGCTCTATCCATGCTATAAAGTAAGACAGATATCCGATGCCGTCAATCCTTTTGGCGGTGGACATAAACCAGCCGTGCGAATTATCCATGGAGCTCTTAGTTAGAAAGATACTCCGATTATTTTTTCTTGATTCAACCTGGATAATAGCTTTTATTGCCCCCCGTGAAGAATATAACCATATCGATTTATTCTCGCCCAAAAGATGAATAAGAAAAACAGAAGCAAGAAGGATTTCGTCAACGGAGAGAATCTGGAGGCATTAGAGCCTGTCGATATCTCGGCAATAGATGATTTCGACCAGGCCCTGGCCGCCATGGAGAAAACGTCGTTTGGGGGAAGACAGCTTGGCAAGGCTGCAAAGATTCTCACCGGAATGTTCAGCGATCCGGACGATCTGACCGTCCTGACCTTAAGCGGCGCACTTACGGTCGCTAAACAAGGGTTGATCATCTGCGAATTGATCGAGAGAAAGCTGGTGGATATCGTAATCAGCACGGGCGCATTAATCACTCATGGGCTGATCGAGGGGATGGAGAAAAGCCATTACAAAGCGCCTGATATGCCTGACGACGAATTGTACGTTAAGGGAATGTGCCGCGTTTATGATACCATAGAACTCGAGACTTCATTCGATCATCTTCAAAAGATGATCAACGCGAATTTCGAGCGCTTGATACCCTCGCTGGACGGGAAAACTCCGCCTGCCGGATCAGCGGATTTTCACCGGCGCCTGGGGGAGATAATAAAGGAGAAATATCCCCGCGAGCGCAGCATTTTAGCAGCAGCGTTTGAATCCGAGGTGCCCATTTACGTTCCGGCGTTTACCGACAGCGAGCTCTGCCTGGATTTGTTGATGAGGATATCAATGGCAAACGAAAGTTTCCTGAACCAGCCGTTTAAGGAAACGATCACACTGCCCTTCAACCCCTTTGTGGATCTCTACGACTTTGCCCGGAGGATTCACAACCATAACGGAACATTGAGCATTTTCACCGTTGGCGGCGGAGTTCCACGAAACTGGGCCCAACAAATCACGCCTCTTTTCGATCTCATGCACCTCGAAAATATGCCGGTAACGTCGAAATTTTACTCCCGCGGAGTGCGGATATGCCCGGAGCCCGATCATTGGGGAGGTCTCTCCGGATGCACATATAAAGAGGGTGTTTCCTGGGCGAAGTTCCTTCCCGAATCGGAGGGCGGCGCCTATGCAGAGGTCAAGGCCGACGCCACTATCGTACTGCCATTCTTAATTAAAGGTGTCATTCAAAGAATGGAGAGATTGAAAGAATAAGCGATGATCTCGCTTCCGGGATAATCAACAATAACAATGAAGGTTGCCTACTTCACAGAATCACTCCCGCCGCTGGTGGATGGCGTAAGCCATACACTTTCCTATCTCCAGAGATCGTTGGAAGCGGAGAAAATCGATTATAGGTTCTTTTCCCCCTTCTTGCCGACGGATGAGAATTGGGCCGGTAAAGTTATGCACGTTCTCTCTGTTCCCTTTCCCCTTTATACCAAATATAGAGTTTCCCTGCCGGCTTTCCACGATCTGAGAAATTCATTAGACAAGTTTGCCCCTGACATAATTCACATCTGCAGCCCCTTCTTTCTCGGATTCTTCGCTTACCGCTACGCCGCGGAGGTGGGTATACCTGCCGTCAATTCATTTCATACAAGATTCGTATCCTATCTCAAATATTACGGATCTGGATGGTTCGAACCGTACGGCTGGAGATATCTGAGATGGTTTTATAATCACGGAAATATCTGTTTTGTCCCTTCCGAGGCCACGATACGAGAACTTGACTCCAGAGGATTTTCAAATCTAACGCTCTGGGAACGCGGAATTGACAGGAGCCGCTTCTCCCCGGTTTTTGCCGACCGCCACCTGAAAAACCACTGGTCTCCCGAGGGTAATCCGGTGGCGCTATTTACCGGACGGCTTGTAAAGGAAAAGGATGTTGAAACCCTCCTGGGGGCGCATCGGATTCTCCGTAAGAGAAAAGTATCTTATAAGCTTGTTTTCGTTGGCGATGGGCCTATGCGCGGGCAGATCGAAAAGGAAGCCCCTGATGCCTTCTTAGCCGGTCACCTTCAGGGCGATCTGCTTTCCCGGGCATACGCCTCCGCCGATATCTTCGTATTTCCATCGACTACCGAATCTTTCGGCAATGTCGTTCTGGAGGCGGCCGCCTCTGGATTGCCTGTTATAGGCGCCGCGGAGGGAGGAGTCGGAGACCTGATCCTCGACGGCGAAACCGGTTTCTTAACCATCCCCCGCAATCATGAGGATTTTGCGCTCAAGATGGAGGCGCTTCTGACTAACGAATCTCTGAGGAATGAAATGGCGGCCGGGGCACTGGATTTCGCCCTGCAAAAAAGCTGGAGCCAGATCAACCACAGGTTATTTCAGAGCTACGAAAAGCTCATAGAAAATCACAAAACTGATAGAGTATTGCAAAAAGCCACAAAATCCCCGGCATAATCTCATGACCTTCAAGCAGAAGCCTTGTGGCAATAGCAACAAATTAATCCTTTAATCCGTTGAATTTTCAATTCATATTCTTTATATAAGGACCTTAGCCGAAATGAGGATCAATGCGACGATTGCATGAAGATATTCGAAAATCGATAATAACCTGGTACGGTCGAGTTGGTGCAACCACCAGGAAAACACTCCTATCCCCCGCTGCGATTCAGAGTAATCCATTGAACGGAGGCACATGCGGCAGAAGGATCATTTAATCTTCTTAACCCGTAAGCATCCGGATTCCATCGGCGGCGTCCAGAGACACAGCGCTCGATTGATAGAGTGCATGAGGGAATCCTTTGAGGTGGAAAATATCCGATGGAAAGGTCCGGAATGGGGAGCCCCTATCTACTTCCCCTATTTTTATTATAAATCTATGAGAAACGGTGCCGGCGTGCTGCATTGTGATGATGCAGTCACGGCTCTTGTCGGCGCCTCGATTCGGCGTAATTCAAAGAAGAAAGTAGTAGCAACGGTTCACGGCCTCGATGTCGTCTTGCCTATTCCCTGGTATCAGCGAAGGCTGCGGGCGGCGCTTGCCTGTCTGGATAAAATCGTATGTGTAAGCGAGGCCACTGCAATCCAGGTGAGGTTGCGCGGCTTGCCGGACGAGAAGATAGTGGTTATCCCCAATGCGGCCGAGGATGTCAAGAACCATCCGAGGAAAAGCGAAGATCTATATCGAGAGATAGAAAGGCAAGCCGGGATCGACCTTCGCGGTAAGAGAGTGCTATTCAGTCTTGGACGCCCGCTGAAGAGAAAGGGATTCGACTATTTCATCAGGGAAGTTTTCCCGCATCTGCCCGAAGACTGCGTTTACATCGCCGCCGGGCCAAAACCGAAAACCCCGCGATGGCTAAAAACGGTCGGACCGCTTCTTGGAAAGAAATATCATGATTTGCTTCTCCTCGCGTCAGGCGCGCATACGGTTCATGATGAACTGAAGGACTTAAGCCGCCATCCAAGAGTATTCTATCTGAACGGTGTCGACGAGGATATGCGAGAGCTTCTATTCGCAGCCAGCGACCTGTTTATAATGCCCAACCGGACGGTACCCGGCGATATGGAGGGATTCGGCATCGTTGCGCTCGAGGCCGCAGTCAGAGGCATTCCGGTTGTGGCAACCGGTATAGAGGGTATTACGGATGCCGTTATCCATGGCCATAATGGTTTTTGCGTGCCGGAAGGAAACGTGGCCGCGATGGTCGAGACAATCAAGACTCTCCTGGAAGACCCGGAGAAACTCTCGTCGCTTGGCCCGAAAGCTATGGAATATACAAGAACACATTTCTCAGCTTCTGTCATTCATGGCCGGTATGAAAAGATTTTCAATAATCTCCTGGGTGGAAATTCCTAACAAAGAATGATATCCTCTCACAACATTTAAAACCGAAACTACCAGATGAGTAATCTTCCCCGAAATTATAAATTTAACGCTGCAAATGTAAGACGATTTTTAAAAATCTTATTGATAATTATCCCCCTCGCAGTGGCCGGTAACATCATATACGTTATCATCGCCACAGAGCCTGGAATTCTAAAACATCTTAATAATTTCAATGGATGGTATCTTGCGCTTGCAGTCGCCCTGGTGTTTTCCCCATGGTTAGCACAATCATCGAGAATATTTATCTGGGGAAGAGTTTTCAAGAGAAATATACAGCCCGGTCAGGCATTCAAGACCGTGCTAGCCGCGGAAATAGGAGCCGCCATTACGCCCACCATGCTGGGTGGCAGCTATGCCAAGCTGGGTTTTCTGATCGGATACGGTTTCAGTGCTGCCGAAGCGACCCTGGTAACATTTCTGGGGACCCTTGTCGATGGCGTATTTTTCGCAATCGCTCTTCCAATATCACTTTACTGGAGCCGGGCCTGGGAGAATCCTCATGTGGTGCACGCCTGGAGAGGCCTTATCTCAAACTGGGAGACGGCCTTGATCGTGATTACGCTGCTTTTAGCAATTCTGTTTATCATCAAGAAGTTAAACCTTACACTCAACAGGAGAGGCCCCGAATCCGGTAGAGGACTCCCTGATGGATTTCTTCCTCGAATAACCGCATACATCGAGCGATTCAGAACAGATATATTATCTGCGGCTGGATTTGTTATACGTAGAGGTAAGAGCGCTTTTGTGGCCTGCGTGCTCATTGCGGGGATCGGATGGTGCGGCCGTTACGGGGCAATCTCGGCCTTGATTTTCGGCCTCGGATATCCGGTTGATCCGGTATTATTCTTCCTTCTGCAATGGGTGGTTTTTACGACCATGACGATGATCCCGACTCCCGGGGCTATAGGCGGAGCCGAAGTATCCTTTGCATTGATCTATAATGGCCTTATACCTTCCGCGTTAATCCCGATTGCGACATCGGTCTGGCGCTTCATCACGTTCTACTTGACCGTGGGGCTGGGATCTTTGATTTTTTCTCTTATTAGAACTGAAAATGCAAATCACCAGATAAAACGCGATGATGCAATGGCTGTGGAGAAAACGATGGCCTGAAATCATTGTTTTCGGGCTATCCTGTTCCGGAGCATTTGATAATTGAAATCCAAGATGTTATTGTGAACCTGACTTAGCTATATGATAGTCCAGGGAAACAGAGATCTATTAAACGGCAAACTGGCGGTAATCTTAAACAGCAGCCAGTCCAAGACGCCGTGCGGTAATGATTCCTGGGTGACTGCCACATCGATGGCGGTGGCAGATCTGGTTAAATCCGGCTATACGATCATAACCAGCATAGGACTTATAACCTGGGAATTAGCCGTCTATCTTGTATCGAAAAATGACGGCTCTCAGATTATCATAAGTCCTCTTTGCGATAACGAGAACGGCAGGATCATCTCCCAGAAGACGATTGATGACTTTGGCCTTGATATTGACAGAACCGCTATGGTTTTCGTGGCGCCGGAGAGGGACTTGCGAAAGCCGAAAGCGACCTGGCTGAAGCGCGACAAAGCAGCGATAACTCTGGCGAACCTTCTGGTGCCCGTTTCCATTCGACCCGGCGGCAAGCTTGAGAATCTCCTGAAAACGCCCGGCAAGGAGCGGGAAATTTCAACCAAATATCAGATAGAATACAAAAAGCCGACCGTCAGACCGCCACGGTATCGGGATAAATCCATTTCGTTCAATTGTGAAAGCTGGGATTATATTACACATTGGACAAGGACTCATCATGGCCCCTGGCCGGGTCAGACAAAGCAGGATTTTTACAGTCAATTGATGATATCA
>CBDVBL010000046.1:0-9400 GCA_965372205.1 uncultured bacterium | reverse complement strand
TCCGGTGTCGGTTTGATAGTGTAACCCGCCAGGCGGCAGAGAAGCCCTTCCCATTCGAGACCGCTGGCATTGAGGAGTGCAGATCGGAGCTTCTTTTTTCTTTCCTCTATGCTATTTTCATCCGTAATTCCCAGACTCTTTCGGAGAATCTCGCCCAGGGGAGAAAGCGGCGTATTAGATGTATGCTGAAAGCACGCGGTTCGCAATACTGATATATTGTCTTTTTCGAGATCCGAATAGGCCTTTTCCATCAAAACCGATTTCCCCGAGCCGGCCTCGCCGATAATCTGCACAATCCCACTCCTGCCAGCCGACAAATCCGCTGCAAATTTATCAAGAATTTGAATCTCTTTTCCTCTGCCGACCAGATTCACGGATTCTTTTTTTGACTCTGCTAATTCCCTTTCAGCGATGATCCTTGTCAGCGTTACGGGCTTTTCAATTCCTTTCAAAGAGAAAGTGCCTTTGAGCTGGGTCTTGAAAGACTTTCCGGCCGATTCAAGCGTCGCAGGCCCGGCCATTATCTCCCCCCAATCTGCCTTTGCCATCAGGCGGGCAGCCAGATTGACCTCCTTGCCCATGGCAGTATACTCCCGACGGAAACTTCCTCCAACGTCCCCCGCATAGCCAATACCCGAGTTTACTCCGATCTTAATCTTCAAAGGTTTTGGAAGGGATTGTGAAACCTTATTGGTAATTTTCCTCATCTCCAGTGCCGCTCTCAAAGCATCTACAGGAGCATTTTCCCTCAATACGGGTGCACCGAAAAGCACGAGCGCCTTCTCGCCTGTATCAGTTATATCAAGCCTGACGATATTCCCTCCGTATTTCTCTGTAACGGCAAATAACTCGATGATATGGTTGTTTATAAGATCGTAATAATCTCCACCGTCGCCAACCCGAGATACCAGGTTCTTATACCATCCGTCGATCCCGACAAACATCGATGTAATATGGCGATGTTCCCCCTCAATTCTTCCATCTGTAGCCAGGGCTATTTTCTCCCAGAGCCCTGCGGGCAAGAATGGTTTTATCCGGGATTGGTCTATGAATATTGCATTTCTATTATCTTCTACATGTTGTGCCGGGGCATTACCAGGCTTATCGATCTTGAGAAAACGTCTATCCGACGAGATGCCGTCAGCTCCGGTTTCCAGGTTGGCCGGACAGTTCTCCGCCAATAGAAGTTCCCCGGATCCGGCTTCATTCGCGGCCGCATAGGCCAGAGAAACATCAGGGCCGCAGAAGAGGAGATCACACCGCCCTCCCTCGCCTCCGACAATCGCCGAAAGCGCCGAACCGCGGGATATACCCATGTGTATCGCAATCGGGAAATCTCCCGCGCTCGTGGAGATCTTAGATAATGACCCGATGCCTTCGAGAAGCGAATAGCCGCAAGCCTCCGCTCTTTCAGCATGTATCTTTCCAGCGAATAAAACAAGTACCGCATCGCCTCCGAATTTTACCACATCACCGCCGTACGAGAATATAATTTCAAGTAAAGGATCGAAAATACTGTTGATCGCTGATGTTAGCTCCTCTGAACCAAGACGTCCGTATGCGCTCAGCTTATCGGACATGGCGGTGAAACCGGAAAGGTCGGCGAATAAGAAACTTCCCTCGATTTCGATGAGATGTTTGTTGTCTTTTAGCTGCTTTATCGCCAGCCGGGAGAGATATCCTGAACACTGGCTCTGCGGAGGAGCTTTTCCGGATTCGGCTATGATATTATCCTCCTACAATTATCCGCAGGGCGAATAGCGCCACCAGATGCAGGGATTGGTCAATATAATAACACTGGCGCGATCTGCTATAATATCTTCCCTTGATAAAATCTTGAGAAATATGGAGAGCAAAAACCGGGATCATCCAGGGCAATATAGCCAGGAATATTGAGGGCGTGTAGAGTAAATCATGGATATAAGCCAAAACCGCTATGGTCAGAGTATAGATAGCTACATGAAGAATTAGAGAACCGCTTATTTTTCTTTTATTGGCGGCCATGGCATCGGTCTGAAGAGCATAATCGCCAATAATATGTCCCAGCAAAAAGAAAAACAGCGGGTCCATGATGTTGACCCCTAAACCGTTGCCTCAACCGCTTTATTAACTCGTTTCTTTATGCGCCTGGGCAGTTCAATCGTAAAACTGGCGCCCCCTTCGGGACCCGGCGAGGCCGATATCTTACCGCCATGGCTCTTGATAGCACGTTTGACCGCCAGAAGCCCGAATCCATGCCCGGTTTTCTTGGTGGTAAAATGCTGACGAAATACCCTGCCGTAATCCTCCTCCGTCATCCCGCAACCGTTGTCGTTTATGATCAGCTTTATAGTATCCTCCGAACTGGAATACGCTGTCGAGATCGTCACCTTCCGCTTGCCGGGCGGAATTTCAGCTAAAGCTTCGGCAGCATTGTTAAGAAGATTGAACAACACTTGTTGCAGCTGCCCGTTATCAGCCTCAATTGCCGGAATATCATTGCCCCAGTGAGATATAAATTCAATCCCCTTAAACTTCGGTTGAGGTTTCAGAAAGAACAGCTCGTTATCCATAAACTGATGAATATCGAATATCTCCATTCTTGCCTCGGGCCGGGCTACCGACATGAGCCCCTCGACAAATTTAGTGATCCTCACCAGGCCGCTTTTCATGGCAGTCGTCTTTTTCTCCACTTTTTCAAACTTCCCTCGTCCAATATCCATGCCCAGTAATTCGAGGTTCCCGGAGACAATGGAAAGATAGTTGTTCAATTCATGAGCGATCTCGGCAGCCATCTCCCCGCGTGTGGCCATCCTCTCCAGCTGAAAAGCCTGCCTCTGCATATGCTTTTCTTCCGTGACATCGTTGCCCATATAAAGCACCGACGGGCTTTCACTTTCGACGTTATCCTCCCCGACGTTTACAACGGTCAAATCGATAATAATTTGAGATCTATCGGACTTTTCGGTGATCAATTGCCCTCTCCAAACACCGTTGTTGAGCAATGATTCTCTAATCTCACCGAAAACATCCTGTTCTCCGACCGCCATGATCATCTCGCTTATGGGCTTGCCGTCGACCTCTTCAAACGAATGACCGAATGTCTTCTCCGCTGACTCATTGATGAGAACGATATTTCCAGAATCATTCGTAATAATCATAAAGAACGTCGCATTATCAATAATCTTATCCCTGAAGTTTTTAGCCCTGGTCAGGCCATCATTGGCTGACTCAAGCTCTTCGTTTTTTTGCTCCAGATCGCTTATCATCTGGAGATCCGCCTGCCGCAGCTTAGCCGATAGCGAACTCATGATTTCAATGGCGACCACCGGATTGTCGGCCAGCAACCGTTTAAACTGGCTTTTGGAAAGGGTTAGAACAGAAACGTTCTCCCTGGCCTGCGCATCGGCAAAACGCGACGAATCTTCGATAAGTGCCATCTCCCCCAGAATCTCTCCCGGGCCTCTGTTTGCCAGATGGATATCCGTACCGCCAGAAGAGCCATGCTTTCTTATCTCTACCGTACCGGTTTCAATAAGCATGAAGGAATCACCGGCATGTCCCTCCCTGAAAATGTAGCTGCCTGCCGGATATTTTTGCTGTTCAAAGACTTCCGCCAACTTGGCCAGGCTGTCATTCGAGAGAGAGTTGAAAATAGAGGCTTTTTTCAACAAATCAAGCTTAATATTATTCATCATTTCTTTATATCGTCAAATCAAAACGGCAGTTAAGCGGCAAATTTATATTTTGAATTTCTGAAACTTTTATTATGTTGATGGAGTTTTGATCGCTCGGAGGTGAAAAATGGAGTTAGCGTACACGACGAAGTCAAAAAGGAAATTCGATGAGGCGGTGGCAAGAATCGAGGAGATTACAGCCGCTAAGGGATTTCGAGTGTTGCATATTCACGACGTGAAGGCAACGCTCCAGGAAAAAGGATTTGAAAGGGGACCTTTCAAGATTATAGAGATCTGCAATGCCAAGTTTGCTCATAGGGCTCTGGGGATAGCCGAAGACGTTGGCCTGTTTATGCCCTGCAAAATAAACGTTTACGTAAAGGACGGGGAGACGGTTATTTCTGCCGCGAGACCATCGATGATCGGTGAATTTTTTGCAGAACCACGCTTAAAAGAACTGGCTGAAGAGGTCGATACTATTGTGAGGTCAATTGTTGATGAAGCCAAATAACGGAAAAAAAGTCCACCGGCCAAAACTTCTCTGGAGACTGATCCTGGGGCTGAGCCTGGGGAGCGTAGTCGGCTATTTTGCCTCGTCTGTGGCTGGTTCCGCCGGATCCCAGTGTTTGATTCTCTGTAACCAGGGTGTCGCCATACCTTATTTCGCTGCCATCGGTTTCCTGGTTGCGTGGAGGTAATCCGGATGCCGATTTATGAACATAAATGTAAGACCTGCGGTGAGAAATTCGAAGTCCTGGTCTATTCCGATAGCGAGAAAATAATCTGCGATAAATGCGGATCTGAAGAATCCGAGCGGCTCATGTCTGGATTTGCCGCTGCCGGTAGTTCCTCGAGTTCGACGAATTCCTGTGGTGGGGCGGGCGCTTTCACATGAAGCTGAGCATGCAGCCGGTCGGCTGAATTAATGTCAATCAAAGCAACAGGTTGAACGCAAAGCGATGTCATTGAACGTCGCTTTTTTTAGCTATTTTTTCAACGTTCTTGACTACCTGAGCTATCCGCCAGATAAAAAGCCAAGATCAAATATTTCTAATTCCGTCTGACCAAAAAAAACATCTTGTGAAAAAACGAAAAAATACCATATCATGATCTTAGATAGATGTCCCGGCAAAATCAGATTGGGAGAACAGGGAAGCATGAAAAAAGATCCGAAGAAAAATTATTCCCTCGAAACGGCGCTTAAGACCCGCCAGACCGCAAGAGAATTTACCGGCGGATCTATCACCCGCGATATTCTGGACGATTTGGTCTGGGCGGCTTACGGCCATACCCACGGCGATGGCTCGGTGAAAATGCGCACGGCGCCCTCCGCCGGCGCTACTTATCCCGTGGAGATATATCTCGTGCTGAATAACGTCAACGAATACACCGACGGCATCTACCTCTATGATACTCGAAATGAGAAGCTCACAACCGTTAAAGAAGGCGGCTATCTGAATGATATATGCCGGGCCTCCCTCGAACAGGATTTTATACCTCTGGCTAACGTGACTTTCCTTCTGGTATACAATCCGGACAAAATTGTTCGTCATTATGGCCGCGAATCACGCAAATACGCGCTTCTTGAGTGTGGGCATATCGCTCAAAATATCCTCCTTATGGCCGCTGCCCGGGAGCTGGGAGGCGTTCCAGTCGGTGCATTTTATCAAAAGAGATTGGGATCAATTCTGGGACTTCAGAAAGACCGCGAGGTCCTGTATATGATCTGTGTCGGAACGTTGGGAAAATAATCAGCTCAGATATTCCTCAAGAGCTTTCAGATCCTTCCAGGTATCAATTACCAGCCCATAGCCGATAGTCTCGAGTTCCTTAACGGAATGCGTTCCACCACCTTTGTCGCTCACAGCGATCCCTCTGACATTGCACCTTCGGGCCGCCTCGAGATCCAGCGGGGAATCGCCGAAATGACAGATTTGTGAAACCGGTATATCGGCGTTTCTCTCGATGGCGATCGATAGAATCTCGTCTCTGTTTTCGGCGTCCTCGCCGTATGCCCCGGTTGTGAAGAAACCATCAAAACCGGCATCCGTGAGTTTCCAGTGTGAATGCGTCTTAATGTTGCCGGTCATAAGCCCCAATCGGATGTTCCTCGATCTCAGGAGTTCCAGAAATTCCAATACCCCCGTGAGGGGGACGTAGTCGGGGATTCCGTTTTTCGATCGGTGTTTCTCGAAATACTCATTGACAGCGGCAAATAGCTCTTCTTCGTTCTCATGATATCGCCTCTCGGAGATTCGCAATTCCAAAAGAGTCATTTTCAACACTTTTTTGTCGGTCAGGCCGTAGATCCGTTTCCCCAACATGGCGGTATAATCGACATTCTGCAGATCGAATACAGTCTCAATGGCATAATTAAAGGATCGGGACTTCAGGCTCAGGCCATCCTGCCTGTTTCTTCGGATCAGAGTTCCGTCGATATCGAAAAATCCCAGGCTTATATTCATATTTACATAATATTCTATTTACAGAACAAGTCAACTGTTTCGATATGCATTATCTGCAATCGTCTGATCAGGAGCGAAACCGAGGATTATGGTTTTGTTCAATTTTATGCGAGCCAGGCCGATAACTTTTTAGGGCTCTGAGAATAGCGGGGATGGAATATGCTTAAGAAAACGAAACCTAATAGAAAGCGTAAGAATAGAAACATATCCAGGAAAAGCGAGCTTATAAAAGCTATTATCCTGGTTATTTTGATAGCTGCGACTCTGCGGGCTTTTGTAGTCTTCCCGTTCGAAATCGATAGCGATGCCATGCTGGGAGGATTATATCACGGAGATTACGTGCTGGCATCAAAAATATCGTATAGGCTCAATACACCCGAGGCCGGAGATGTGGTGGTCTTCGATCATCCATTTAGAGCCGGCGAGAGGGTTGCGCGGCGGGTAATTGCTATCGAGGGCCAGACTTTGGAAATGGTGGGGAAGATGGTTTACCTGGACGGGGAACCGTTGTCGGAACCGATCACCGTTCAGCATTCAGACTACCGAATACTGCCCACCGATTTTTCCAACAGGGATTACTCTCCTCCGCGACAAGTGCCCCCGGCGCACATTTATGTCCTGGGTGACAATAGAGATCAATCGGAGGATTCCCGCGACTTCGGTTTTATCCCTCTTAGCTCAATCCACGGCAAAGCCGTATTAGTCTATTTCTCGTGGGCGCCTGATCCCAATGCCCCCAGGATGGAATCCCCTTATATCATACCCGCAATACAGATCGTTTTTTACAATCTTTTCCATTTCCCATCCCGGGTCCGCTGGGGTCGATTCCTGGTCAGTTCGTAAAGCTTGCTTTTTCATCGTAAACTTCCAACCTTAACCGCTAAATAGATCTAACAATTCCAGAATTTACCATGGATCTTTCGCTCCAGGCCTTTCTCAGATTAATGAGGCTATACTGAAATTATCGTGAATGATTATTAACGCTGCTGCTATTTGATGATCGTGATCTGTTTTGTCGCGGCGAAATTCTCCCCGCTGATCCGCACGAAATAACACCCGGCCGGTAATCCATGGTTGTCCCAGTTTATCATTTTCTCCCCGCTTTGCAGAAACCCGGAGTGAAGCCTCCTTACTTTTCTGCCCAGTATATCATAGAGATTCACCGATACTGAAGCGGGAGTCTCAAGCTCGAATTTGACGGTCGCCCCCTCCCTTGATGGATTGGGGAATAGAATAATCTCACGAGGAACATCATCGTCCGCAAACCTTTGTTCGGGATAGGCATCTTCAACAGGGTCGAACACGCTAACACCGTAGAAGTCTGCAGCATAGAGACGATCACCGAGGAAAGCCAGATCTTGCACCCTGCCTGCAGTTTGATACTTGAAAATATAGCGCGGCTGTTCCCCCCATGAAATATCCCAGACGGTTATGCCGGAATCACCCTCCGCTATATAAATTCTGTTTCCCTTCAATTCGCAGTCATATGCCTTTCCGCCGGTCTGGATACGAGAAATAAGATCCAGATCATCGGAGAGATTCAACAGATAGACCCCGCCCAGGCCGGATGATAAGATCGCCATCGCCCCGATCAGATTTATGCCGAGCGCCGGATATTCTGATGAATAGCGGTTCAAAAAACCGATATTCTGCGGATCCGATACGTCATAAAGTTCCAGACCGCTGGAACTGGCTACGAAGACCGTATCATTCCGATATTCAATTTCGGTGGAGCCAAAATCAGTATCGAAGAATCCTTCCTCTACCGGATAGTTGATATCGGTCAGATCCACTGCTATGATCCCCTGCCAGTTGGCCAGAAAGGCGCGCTCCCCGGTATATGACGATGATTTCACCCAGCCCTCGGATTTGAAATTCGATAGTGTTTTGATGCTCCCGGGATCGGAGAGATCGACAATATTCAATCCGTTCCCATCGCTGGAAAGAAATCCGAGATTCCCCGAAATCCTGATCTCGAGGCAATCGTCGCCGGTAAGCAGTCCGGGAGTCTCAGAGGGTTTCAGGTCATGATCAAATACCATCAGGCCACCATTGCCTGCGGCGGCGAAAATTCGATCATCCGGAAGCGATATCGATTTGCAGACGGAGTAGGTCACTTCATCATCGATGATCTCCGCCTGGATTTTGCCCTGCAGTTTCAAGAGCTTTACACCGTATATCCAGTTGGCAACAAGGATCATGTCCTCATAAAGTCCAAATCCCAGGCAATTGAAATCCAGGGGGGTAGACCAGATAATCTCCGGTAGCGATGGTCTCGAAACGTCTACAGATTTCAAGGCTCCGAATCCATCCAGGACAATCAAATCGTCACCGATCAGCACCGCCTCTCGTGCCGATCCAAATTCCGAATTATGCCCGATAACCGGCGGTCTGCCGTTCCATCTTAAGTCCAGTACGTAAAGCCCTGACCGGTGTGCGCAGGTATATATAAGGTAACCATCGAGTTCGAGCCCATAGACATAATCCGGAAAAAAATATTGCTCGATCAGTTCAGGATGAGATCTATCCGAAACATCGAGCAATACCACTCCCCCGTGATAAGCGGCCACGAACATGGTATCGTTCCTCAACTTAAATTCATGAGGATAACCGGTGAAGTTCAGATCGGAAACTGATTCGGGCATATGCGGATTCGAGATGTTATATACGGTGATCGCTGTCTCCAACCCACCTACATAAAGATAATCACCGATGATTTTCAGCCCTACCGGGTGGAATGCCAGATTTAGATGTGCGAGGCGTTCGAATGTTCTGCCATTTAATCTAAAAATCTCAATAGAGCCATCCAGGTTGCTTACCGCCACCAGATCATTTTCACTGTCCACAAACTCGGCTCGTCCCGATGTGAAGATCTTTGATGTCGAGATGAGATTTCCGTCGGAATCGATCTCGAATAGCTCGAGTCCCCAGCGGTTTGCGGTAATGAAGCCGTCATTATACCTGACGATATCATCGTAACATCCCGCCGTCATCACGGAACTCGTGGGCCCCACGGCCAGAGCGATATTGAAGGGTAAACTTACCATTCCTAATATGATTGATATCAGGGCTATCTTACAAGCGGCCGACAAATTTTCCCCCATGTTACATTAAAAGCGGCTTTCGCCGCCGGCTACCTGCAGGCTATCGGCTATAAATCCGGTTATCGCTAACCGGGCGATGTAGAATCGAAGCCTGGTTTCATGAGGCAACGGATCGTTGTTGACAGGTGAAACCTGCCCCGCTATTATGCATACATGTAGTTATTCCAGAATGAAA
>CBDVBL010000045.1:0-9425 GCA_965372205.1 uncultured bacterium | reverse complement strand
TAGCCAGAAGTTTTGACCAGCATCTCCCCGGTTAACAGGCCGCATTCCAAACCAGTATGTACCGGCAGGCAGAGTGATATCGACCTCAAACGTATATACATAAACACGTCGGCCCCGTATTATCTCCCCGGTAATTACCCGTCTATTAGGAACGTCGAACTCCTCATAGATTTCGGTTCCCGGTTGATCGCCGGCATCCTCTAGGATGATGAAATCTCCGGTCTGCTGCCAGTCATAATCGTAGTCGGTTACCGTCCACCAGTGCAAGCCTCCAATACGGACCTGGTCAGGGAATTCGGCATCGGCAACGATCCAAGCTTCGAAGTCGTCAGAGTCTGAGCGGCGGTCGCAGACGAATGCGTTAACACGATCCGGCTCCCCGTTATGGAAGATGGCGTTTTCGCAAGGGTCAATTATTTGGCATTGGAATTCGGGACAGGTTTCGCCTTCATACCAGGTGCCACCGGCATCCAGACATGGCTGTTCTTCCGAGGTGAATTCGCAGATATTATCTATGCAGCAAGCGCCGGTTTGAGGCAGGCAGGTGCCGATATCGGGGCAGACGTCCTCATAAGCGAATTCACCCCCAAGGCACAGCAGTTCGCTGTCGAAACCGAAGACCACATAATAACCGCCGCCATAGCTATGGATGCCGTCGCCAAAGGAGTCATAGATATACCAGTCGTAGCAAAGGGTCCGGTCCGCGCAGACCTGCCAGATGTGTACCGTCAAAGGATCAGACAGCGGTCCGGCGGAAGCAACAACGGTTCCGCCTGCACGCTCGATCAGCTCCCAGCTGGTTTCTTCCGGATATTCGTCGGTTTGGATCTCGATGATGATGAAGTCGTCGCACGGCAGGCAATCTACGGTGATGTAATAATCATCATCGTCATCGCCGCAAGGGTTGCCCTCGAAGCTGGCGTCGCTTGCCCGAATCCAGACCTCTCCGGGATCGACTTGCGCCTGAATGGTCAGTACCTCGTCCGCACTGGCCTGGTCGATGGCCGCGATACTGTATCCAATACAGGGATCAGGGTCGCCGGGCAGTGTGATTGCCAGTTCGAACGGGAATTCGGCCTGACCTCTGACAACTAACGTGACCGTCTCGGTAACGGTCAGCGTGTACCAATCCGTATCCCGGAGGTCGCCACCAGCCCAGGCGGTACCGCAGATGGCCGTGCCGCACTGGATCGGTTCGAAATACTCCGTGCCGGGCTCCATATCACAGCCGCCGTTAATATCTTCACCGCAGGCCTCCTGCTCTGGTATACCGTCAGGGGGACATTCGACCAGCCGCAGGCCGGATGTGATGCTGATGGATTGGGGCAAGGCGGAATGCCAGGCCATCACAGCTAATATCGCTGAAAAGAGAATAATTCGTCTCATGATTCCCTCCTGCAATCAGGGAATATCCATGGCCTCAAGAAGCAGAAAGTATAAAACCATGTGGAAGACCACCCCAGATGCATTGCGTCTGTACTTGAAATAAATATAGGCTTAAATCCGGAATATGTAAAGGTTTTTATGATGGGAAGGTCCTTCAGGGCTGAACGATGTTCAGCCCCTACAGATATCCGATGCTGTTTTCATCCCTCAGGATGGAAGCTTCAGCGACATCCTGAGGGTTTACTCAAGCGTCAGGATATCATTTAATTTCCATCCTGACGCATCCGAGATGTCAAACCTGTCCATCCTGCATTTGTTTTTCATAAGTCTTTTCCAGTGGATAATCGAAATCAGCGAAAGCGCCGCGCAAAGGAGTCCCGATGTTCGGATTGCCGTTTTTTAAGAAGAAGAATACTAACATTCTAAAGCATAAGGAGCCGGGTCAGGGGACCCCACGCCACAGAGACACGAGCAAAAGTCCTGGCGCTGAACTGACGCAGCGGGCGAAGATCATCAAGCCTCGCCGCCCACGGCAAAAGGCGGGAGTATCATTGAAGGACGATTATGCCCGGATCAGCTTCCCGGCCGATTACGGCTATTATGAGAGGATCACCCTGTATCGATTCCTGCGGGAGCAGATTCCGGTGGTCAATGGCGCCATCTGGATCTGGGTACGGCTATGCTCCAGCCCCATGGAATTTCACCCGTCCGGCAGCGACCGCGAGGCGGATATATCGAGACTGAATTCCGCCATAGATGATCTCAACCTGCGGCTGGCTCCGAATCCTTATTATAAATCGGGCGGGTTGGAACGGCTCTCCGATCTCTTCTTCAGCTCGCTATTCGTCGATGGTGCGTTTGCGGGCAATATCGAGGTCGGTAGCGACGGCCGGTTGATCGGCTTCTTGCCGGTCGATGTTCGAAAATTGACGTTCGAATATGACGACGGCTGGAAAATTTATCATGAATCGGCGGAGGGGAAGAGCCTCCTGGATCCCGCCAATTTCATCTATATACCGCTCGATGATGACTCCATCGATCCGCGCGGTAAAAGCATCCTCCAGTCCATAGGTTTCGTCAGCCGCCTGGAGCAGAAGCTTCTGGACGACATGCAGAAATCGCAGGAGAAGGCGGGATATAATAGGCTGCATGTCCTGATTAAGAAGCCCGAACGCCGGATGGGCGAATCCGAGAACGATTTTCACGATCGCGCCAACAGCTATTTCGATGATACGGTCGGCCTTTTCTCCGGCATCAAACCATCGGATTCGGTGGTGACCTGGGACGATATCGAGATCAAGACGGTTGGGCCATCGGGGGGATCATCGACGGCAACCCATTCGTGGTATCTGTCGCACCGGGCTGTGGTGGAGGGTGTTTGCGCCGGGGTTCATCTCGATCCCTTTATGTTAGGGTATTCATACGGCAGCACCAGGAGCTGGGCGAAGTTCAAATTCGAGCTGGTCTTAAGGCAGGTGATTTCCGTCCAGAAACTTGCGGTTCGATTCTTCGAGTGGCTCGTTAACACGGATCTCGCCTTATCGGGCGTAAACCTGAAAGCCGTAGTTAACTTTGATAACGATCGGATAGACGGCGCACTCGAAAGATACCAATCGGAACATGAAGAAGCTCGCCGCGTGCTGGAATTATACGAGGCCGGATTGCTTTCTAAGGAAGAAGCCCGCGCCCGCGTGTTTCGTGTAGAAGGAGATAATTGATATGGGCGATTCTGCCTGCATCATCTGCGAATCGCCCTTGCGAACGGCGATCGAGAATAAAGATACCGCTTGGAAGGCAGATAAGACCATTCAATGGGCGAGAAAGCACGGCCTGCGAATAAGCAGGTTTTCCCTGGCTAGGCATCGCACCAACCATACGTCTTCTTTCAAAAATAATAAAAAGTGCAAACCTCCAGGCGAAATCGTCAAATCCCCCGCAAGAACAAAAGAGGCGGGAGGGGATGCATCCGTTGGCCCGAATCGTGTATCAGATCTGGAATTTCTCGATAGCGTACGAGATAGAGTCTATGAAAAATTAAAACAGGGCGAATGCGACTTGAAGATCGAGTCGGCCTTCAAGGCTATCGAGATCAAACATAAGATATCCGATGAGTCTCTAAACGAAAAGCTTCTCTTAGAAATTCTGGCAGAGATCCGGACCGACGAACTCAAGCGCTCGGGACAGAGCCGGAGAGCTGTAATCTGATTCGATTCCACCTTCAAGGAATTGATCTTATCAATATCATATCTTTATTATAGCGGCCCCCATGGAAAAAAGAGATCCGCTCGATTCCGAGCGAAGCTGGCGGAAAGCGGTAACCGATCCGGCATATTTTGCCCGCGCTTTTTTGAATCTGAATCCTCATCAGGGACAGGCCAGGTGGCTTGAGAATTCGAGGGGCTCAGAGAATGCACTGGTTACCGGCAACCGCTGGGGTAAATCTCAAATACAGGCCGTTAAGCTGTTGCATCGCGCAATCTTTCAAATCAGGCCGATCGATCGCGATATCGACGGTTACTACCGCTGCGCCAACGTCTCCATTACCCAGGATCAGGCGAGTATCGTCTTTTCTAAAGTGGTAGATTTAATCAGCAGATCCAGGGCGTTAACGGCTCTCATGAAGAATATCAAACAGACTCCCTTTCCTCATATCATTTTTAAAAACGGCTCGGAGATCTGGGCTCGCTCCACTCATAACAGGGGAGAGTACCTGTTGGGGCATGATTTCGATTATATCAATTTCGATGAAGCGGCTTATGAACCGTTCGGGGAATGGGTTGTTGACGGCGTTATCAAGCTGCGCCTGGCCGACAGGGACGGAGCTTTAGATTTTTCATCTACCCCAAACGGTTTAAACTGGTTTTATAAACGATGCGAAATTATCAAGAAGGAACAAAGAGGATTCGTTATGCGCGGCTCGACATTTGAGAATCCGCACCTGGCGAAAAATTACCTGATTGACCTGAAACGGGGTTTGTCGAAGTCAAGGGCCGCCCAGCATCTTCATGGCCGTTTTACGTCGTTCGAAGGTCGGCTTTTCCCGGATGATGTCGTCAATCGCTGCCTGACGGGTGATAGTGCCCGGCTGATGGCGGTACCGAATCCGAAAGGCTTCTATATTCATGGATGGGATCTGGCCCGTAAGGTCTCGCACACCGTCGGAATCACTATCGACGCTGGCTCACGACCATTCAGGGTGGTCGAGATAGCGCGCATGCAGAGGGAATGGCCGGTGACAATCAAAGCCATAAAAGAGCGGCATCGAAAATACGGTGGCGTAACGATTGTCGATTCCACCGGCCTGGGGGATGTTATCCTGG
This sequence comes from uncultured bacterium, assembly GCA_965372205.1. GTDB lineage: Bacteria > Zixibacteria > MSB-5A5 > UBA10806 > UBA10806 > CBDVBL01. The sequence goes on along the minus strand of CBDVBL010000045.1, from coordinate 4,719 downwards.
CCGAGTTGAACGATATCGGTGCGGTCGGTTTCAATTTCGGCGGCGGCAACCGTGATCTGCTCCTGGCCAATCTCGAGCGAGCCATTTTCGCCGATGACGTCGCCTGGCCTCATATCGAACTGCCGGACGATGGAGGTTCGACCTGGAGCTTGACGGATGAGATCAGAGCCATGGATAAATTATATAAGAACGTCGGTGACGGTGTCTGCGCGCTGGCGCTGGCTTTATGGCAGGTCAGAGAACGCTCAGCCGAATCGCCATTCTTGAAATCATCGGTGGGACGCTTTTGAAAAGCACGTAGATGATTACTGTCAGGCGTGCGATTTGATATGGCGATGTTGGTTTGTCAAAACCTCTCTTATGGCCTTGCCCAGGATCTGCATATTATAAGGCTTTCTGATATATCTGCCCACGCCGAGCTTTTCGGCCTCCCTGACGCGATCGGTTTCCGAAAAACCGCTGGCAATAATGGCCTTCTGGCCCGGATGGAGTTTGATAATTTCCCTGTATGTATCCAGGCCGTCAAAATCATCTTTCATTATCATATCCAGAACCACAACATCAGCAGAGTTATCTTTGAGATATTTCACCGCTTTTCGGCCATCCTCAGCCACCTCTACATTATAACCAAGACTCGATAATATGGTTGCCGCCAATTCCCTTTGTTCTTCAACATCGTCTACGACGAGAATCTTCTCGCTGCCCCGGATGTCGACGATCGGTTTTTCCTCGTCGGTTGAGCTGATTTCCGCGACCGGAAGGTAAACGATAAAATCGCTTCCCCGGTCAATCTCGCTTCTTACGTCAATATATCCGTTGTGATCCTTGATAACACCGTAGACAATAGCCAGTCCTAAACCGCTGCCGCTTCTTCCCATCTTCTTCTTTGTATAAAATGGTTCGAATAGTCGCTTGTAATCGTCTTTATCTATACCGATACCTGTATCGCCTATCACCAGCAATACATATTCTCCTTTTTCAATGTTATCGTATCCGCCGGTTAGCTTTTCAACATATCGACATTCAGTCCTGAGAGTGAGTCTCCCGCTGTATGGCATGGCGTCGAAAGCGTTGATGATCAGATTCATGACGACCTTAGACAGGTGGGAAGCCGATCCATAGACTCTGGGAATAGTCTGGTCGATCTCGACTTTTATCTCTACCCCGGGGAATCTCGATTTCAAGTTTGAAAAATCTGTAGATTGAATATAGGAATCCACAACCTGATTTAAATCGACGGGCGTCATTTCATAGCGTCCCCTTCTGGCCATGGTGAGGAGATCCTGGACGACCTCGGCGGCCCTATAAGCGGCTTTCTGGATTCTTGAAATCTGTTTGACGACGCGGCTCTCGGGGGGAAGCTGGCTGATGATCAACTCCGGGTAACCTACAAGGGGACCCAGAATGTTGTTTAGATCATGAGCCACGCCGCCGGCGAGTACACCAATGGATTCCATCCGCTGGGCGCGGATGAGCTTTTCCTTTAGCTCCTGCTTTTCCCTTTCGGCCTTCTTGAGCTCCGATATATCGGCAAATATGCCAACGGCCCCCCTTACGATTTCCTCATCATCGAGATAGGGCGTCGCCGAAACGAAAACCTGTCGAATCTCTCCGTCTTTCCTCCTGATAGTCGCTTCGTATCTGCTACATTTTTTGTTTCTTCTTTTCTGCGTCTCCCTGTATATCTTATCCAATTCCTCTTCCACTACGATGTTCTTGAAATTCATCCCGATAAGTTCATTACGGGCATAACCGAAGATATCACAGGCGGCTTGGTTGCCGAAAATTATATTTTCATCGAGATCGGCGATTACCACACCTTCCAGCATTGCCTCGATCAGATTACGATATTTCTCTTCAGATTGTCTGAGTAATCCATCGGATCTTCTTCGATCAGTGATATCCTCATAGATACCCAGCACACCTACAATATCTTTGTTTAAATTTCTTAAAGGAATCTTGCTGGTTCGAAGCCATAATTCTCGCCCGTCGGGAGTCACGTATGGCTTCTCGTAATTCAATTTGGGATTTCCGGACTGTATGACATATCGATCATCACTTCGATAGAACTCTGCCTGGTCTTTCGTGGCCAGATCGAGGTCATTCTTGCCAACTATTTCCTTTGGCGAATTGAGGTTTGAATCCGAAACGAAAAGCCTGTTGCACCCCAAGTAAACCAGGTTTATATCTTTCCAGAAAACACGCACAGGTATCGTATCCAGCACAAGTTGAAGCATCTGCTGCGATTCGCGTAACGCTTCTTCCGCTCGCTTGCGTTCGGTAATATCAGATAATACTATCAAAATAGAGGGAACCTTACTGTTCTCGCCGAAAAGGGGATAGACGGAGAGAAATCCGGCAAAAGTCTCCCCATCCTCTCTTATTACATCTAATTCGGCCTTTGCGGGTTTGGCATTCTCTCGAACCGCTGATATAAGTTTTTCCCATTTTTCGTATGATTCGGATTTCTGGATTGTTTTAAGGGACCGACCGATCACAGATTGACTTTTGCATCCAAACATGATTTCCGAACCAGGGCTGAAAGAAATAATCCTGCAGTCGTTGCTCAGAAGCTCGCATGTGATAAACGATATATCCTGGGCGGCGTTATACATGTCCTGTATAAAGGAAGACTGTTTTTCGAGGGTAGCCCTTGTTTTGCAAAGCTCTCTATAATTCCGGTTGGAGGCGAAGGCGGCATAGAGCATGATTACTAAGAAGGCGGAGGAGGTCAACGCAATGGCGGAAGCGTAATCGTTTCCTTGAATGAACAGGTTAACGATTATGGGACCCATAATCGATATTCCATAAGCGCTGTATAGCATCACAGATGGATAGAACACCGCCACTGCGCCCGCGGCAAATGCGCCGGCGATAAGGATCAAGAAAACTTCATATTCTCTGGGAATTGAGCCTGACAGAAAGACTATTCCGTTGCTCCAGATCAATGCCTGCGTTATCGCTAGCCAGGAAAAAAGAGCCAGATAGACCTTGGAAGAAAAAAGACGTGGTATTCTTGAAATCTGGAAAAACATGCGAGCGATACTTACGATTAATATTAAACCCAGCCAGTATGCTAAGATATCATACGCAACAATATTCCTTAAAAGGGCAAAGACGATGATGATGAATCCGAGGTGAATGAAAGGTGTGAGTTTGCCAAGGCTTATGATATCCGTGACAAACCTTTCGTCAATTAAAGGTTTTATCGTATTGGCATTGGAAACTTTCATTCAATATATCCACAGAAACGTTTAATCGATTTCTATACTGTAACATTTATCGGTTAAATCGCATGCGATATAATCAGAAGGAGAAATAATATTTCGGTGTCGGCAATTCTTTCTTTACTAATCGCTTGACTTATTTTGAATTGAGGACCTTATGAGATGTGCGAGATTATATTAAATCGGAATTATGATATATCGAAGGACATTGCTGATTGGGGTTTTGAGAACCTCGATGAAAGATCATTTGCTGTTATAGTCCAATCTTCAAAACCACTATCGAAGTCGGTAATAAAGAGGAAGGCCGGTCTCAAGGAGGGAGGGAAAGACCGGCCTTTTTCGGCTTGCCCTTGCGGGCTCGCCATGGGGCGAGTTGCCTCGCCCCGGTCGGATCACAAGGATCCATCGGACTGGCGCGACATTCGCCGCAGGAGGGAGCAATCAAGCTCATCTATTAGAAAGAACGCCTGTGCATGACATATGAGGGCAATAAGTATGCCATTACGCCGGGTATATGCTGGCCCTGTAAGCGCCAGGGAACCAGGACCTTACAGGACCTGCTCAGCTGTTGAGCAGTCGATGCTTTGTGAAACGCTCTGCAATATTTCTTACTTCATGTAGCTCTCTGCACAGCGAGGCCGATCGGAATCCGTTCAAGATGCATTTGCTTTTTGTTAACTCCAATAGTTGGAAGAGGAGGAGATTTGGAAAAACTCAAAGAGATCCTGATAGGACGCCTCTCGGTAAGACATCCCGACGATCGGATTGATTTTCTGGTAGATCGGATCAACAATAATATTAAACCGCCGCGAAATGCCACGCCGGATAACGTCAACATCAGGGTCATGTATCTATTAAACGATCTCGTTAATTCTCATGGCGGACGATTCAGGCGCGCCGACCTGGTCGCCCTCGGCAAACTGATTATAGATACCCCGGTCTTGATTGGTCATGACAGGTCATCGGCGCCTCTGGCAAGAAATTTCCATGTCGAGCTGGAGCAGAAAGAAAAAACACTCTGGCTGAAAAGCTATTTCTACTGGCCCAGATCGAATGATGGCGAAACCGATCAATTACAGGAAAAGATCGACTCCGGAATTTTAAAGGAATGCTCCATATCATTCGTCTATACTACACCTGAATGTTCCGGCTGCGGCCAGGATATCAGAAATTGCCCTCATGAGTTGGGTGCCGAAAACGGAATCTATTTTATCTATAAAGGCATAAGCCAGGTGTTGGAAACGTCGCTGGTCTCCAGGGGATCTGTTAAAGGAACTTATGTAACGGATAAATTATCAGCGCGTCCAGTTTATAGTGTCACCATTAGCGAAGGCGGATCTGTAAAGGAATTACCGATTGAGAATCATATGATTCCTCGATCGGGAGCGGCTGTGATATCCTTGAAATCGCAGGGAAATCCAATGCCTGAGATTACGGCTCATTCTCCGGAGATTGCCGCTGCGCTGGCCACAAAAAATGGGCGAGTCCATCT
>CBDVBL010000044.1:0-9487 GCA_965372205.1 uncultured bacterium | reverse complement strand
GGGTATGATGCTCCCAATACAACGTATCGACAGGCTCGTTAAACTCCTCGCCCTTGAAATAAATCTCCTGCGCTACAGCGGTCAAAGGCAAAAAGGAGGAACAGGCAAGGAGAAATACTATCAAGCGTTTTGCTAATCGTGTAAGAGCCATTATTCCTCGGTGGGGATATCTTCCGGGGGCTCGTATTCCGAAATCATACGAAACGATACCCCTATACCGATGTAGACCTGAAAATACTGTGGATGGATTGTAACCGAATTTTCGCCAAGCTGCTGCAGTAGAGAAAAGGTTTTCAAATACCTTACGCCTCCATCAAGGGCCATTTTATTGGAGAAATTCAGATCTACACCGAGGGTGATATCATAGCCAAAAGCCCAGCGTGACTTTTCTCGTAGATCTTGCCGAATTTCATTCTCACGATCGTGGTCATCGGGAATTACAACATCGGTCTCAATTCTATAATTTATCAGCGCCAGGTTTACCCCGGCGTGCGGGCGAATAAAACCGTTGCCGTGTCCGCCTACCTGAGATCCAATAAATAATCTTATATAATCCTGTTGGGTCTGCTGTTCAACTCTTAACCCGGTGAAATTATCACTGAAGACGATGGTCTCGCTTAGCAAATTTACATAATCGAGTCCTGCGACACCCGCAAGCCCATTCCGGAGCCGTGGAACCGGGACGACAACGTGCAGTCCCCCTCCCCAACCCGGCCGGCTGTAATCTCCCGCGTCCTTACCGCTCGGCACCATGCGAATGCCATACATTCCCACCTTGCCCCCGGCAATTGCATCGGAAAATGCCATGGTTAGCGCTACAAGTGCCATAATTACAATCTGGCACATCCAAAGCCAGGAAGTTTTGTTCTGCATAATGACTCCTGATTTAAGTCCAAACTATTCGAAATTCATCACACATATGTTGGCCGGGGGGATAGACCACTATTTTAAATCTAGTCCATCCTCAGTGGGTGTCAAGTTAATTGTGTAAAATCGAGAAGCGTTTTTCTTCGATACGGGCATTAAGTATATTAGCCACTAATCCATTGTGAGTCCAACCGCCAGGTTTCTCTGGACATTAATTATTATCTTAATGCCGCTTTTCGATTTTATTCAATTCATCCTCTTCGGCAGGGCCAGGCCGGTATCGGCGCATTACAGTTAGAAGCGGATTTTCCGAACATCCCGCTTTCCGCTAAAAGGCATCGAGTATCTGCCCAGATATGGAGATCCTGGTGGCAAAAGAGCTTCCCATCAAACCCCTGACATCTGGTTCTCTCGGCCAAATAAACCTGTAATCGAATTCATAACCAAACGACCTATACTGAAAAGCGAATTTCGCCCCCACGCCGGGGTACCTCCCCTTCAAATCGCTTTCGTTAAGGATTGTCCTGAATGTATCCATCGTGTTTTCAGTGATATGGATGTAGATAAAGTATATACCCCAGGTTAGCCTGACCATCTTAAAACTTTTTGTAGTATCTATTTGATTCTTATCCCATATCTCTAAAATCTCTTTAGCTAAATTAACGTTGGAACCGCCGAGAGGCCCCTCTGCCGAATCAGAATCCGACTCCGCGATTCTGATTAACGATTCCGCGGAATCCCGGGCAATTTCAGCTTCGTTGATATCCTTTGAAGGCACCGTATCTTTTTTCATTGTCGTCCATGAGTATTTCAAGCCGCATCGCCAGATGGTCACATTAAGGGGCAACTCTATGAATACCGGGGGATTATCAGGTACGGTAGTAGAATCCTTTGATATTTTTCTCTGTTGTAGAGAGTAATCTTCGAAAATGGCGATCTCGTTTCTATCAGTCGGATCATTACTTATCCACCTAACGATTGATAGACGATTACCTGACATAACAGCTACATCCTTAGTCAAAGGAAACAGCAATTGTCCCGCGTCGAAAGATTCCGATTCGCCAAGCCAATCATCAGAACCCTTATTGATCGTTGTGTAAATTGTCCATCGCTTGAACCACCCTGTAGTATCGGGTTTTCGCCTCGGTGAAAATTCGAACAGCGCACTAATTGATGCGTTTTCCGCAATATCCAACTTAGCAAAATCACCGATAGAACCCGCGCTGGCGGCGCCGCCGCTGAGCCTGAAGGCGGGCAAAATGTCCAGATCAAGGGGCAAAGGTAAAATCATCTGGGCTCGGGCGCCTGATGCCATTGAAATGCTTATTGTTATCGCCATGATTATCAACCCTGAAAAGCGTAAAAGCTTTAACGATGTGAACATCATCTCCTCCTATCATTTATGCTCTTTATTAGGGCATTACCTTTGATATAGCTTGCCTCATGAATCACTTATTACCCTCTTTTTTAGTCTCCACCTTTAATCAGGTAAAAACGTCTTAATCGCTACAAAACAGTCAGAACAAGCTATTTTATATTCCCGGGGGGGTATATATATGTCATAATAAATTATAATATGACCATGTCAACATATTTATTTGTATTTTGGGAATCGCCGTTGCCGATATACCACAAACTATTAGTCGACAGCAAGATACCGACCTACTGCTGAATCCATGTTATCGGCGCATCAACCGAATCATACTTATTCCGATACAAGGTCGCAAAAAAGCATGCCGTCCCGGGGCGATTCTACATAATAATACCGGAACTTGAAAGTCCCGGTTATTGAGGGGAACTTAGTTGAAAAGCCAAAATAATAGCCCCGGCTTTCCAGTCGGAGTTTTCCTGAATTCATTTAATTCATTTTAGATAAGGACCGGTATCCGCATTCTGCGATCTTGCTTTTCAAAATCGATTTGAATATACTCCCTGCATGGTCGATGTCAGGAAATCGTGGGATAAGATAGCGGGGCCTTACTGTAAACGTTACGAGATATCGACCGATGTCGTCCATTACGGCCCTCTTTGCCCCGGCGAAGATAAGCTTCATCTTCTGGGCGATATAAAGGGCAAGACTGTTATCGACCTCGGTTGCGGCGGCGGTCAGAATGCGGTTGCGCTGACTGAAATGGGCGCTGAGGTGACCGCGGTTGATTTCTCGCAAGAACAGATCAGGCTGGCCGAGAATCTGGCATCCGAGCTCGATGCCTCCATAGACTTCATCACCGGCGAAATCAGCGATCTCTCGCGTCTGCCGAAATCCGGATTCGATATTGCTATCTCCGCCTGCGCTATAGCCTATGTGCCGAACATAAACTCCACATTTGCAGAGGCGTTTCGCATCCTCAAACCGGGCGGTAAATTCATCCTCTCGGATATGAATCCCTTGCAATATATCATAGATGAAATTGATGGTGGCGTAGAATTCAACCATAAATATCCGCATGAGCCTATCCTGCTGAAATGGCGCTGGGAATTCAATGAACTCCGCAGCGCCCCCGGATTTCAGCATTATGTGCGGTCAATATCCTGTTATCATAACGCTTTGACGGCCGCAGGCTTCACCGTGTCAAAAATACTCGAACCGCAATCGACACTTGATACGCCGCATATCGGATTCTCCCGGGAGATTATGGAAGAGTATAAATATATTGCGGAGCATATCCCCATTACGTTCATAATAGTATGCCGCAAGCCATGACCAAATCGTCAATTTTGAAATACTGGGAAAACGTCAGAAAGTTAACCCTGCGGCTTCTGGATCTATTCCCGGAGGATAAGTTTGATTTCCGCCCGGCCGAGACCGTTCGCAGCGTGGCGGAACAGTTCGACCATATACTAGTGGTGGAACTCTATACCCGGATCGGAATATTGACCGGGGAATGGAGCCTGGCGCCGTTTTCGAGTGAAAGGGACCTGAGCCGCAAGACCCTGCGTGATAAATTATACAAAGAACATAAAAAAACCATCGGCATACTTCGCCTGCTCCCGGAGGGACGATATCTGAAGATGTATGAGACGCCCTTCGGATCATTGACGGGAGAGGCGGTTATCTATACGGCTATCGATGAGGAAATTCATCATCGGGGCAATCTCTATACCTATTTGCGGATACTCGATATAGAGCCGCCCCAGATGATACATAACTACGGTGAGCTTTTTGCGGAGGAACAGAATGGCTTTTGATTTTACAAAGATTGCGAGCAAAATAGAGGGTTACAAGAACGATGTCATAGAGCTGCAGCGTCTTCTGACATCGATACCCGCCCTGGCGCCGGAAAACGACGGCGACGGGGAAGCGAAAAAGGCGGAAGCGTTAAAAGATTATCTGAAAAAGGCGGGATTCCCCGAACCGGAGCATTACGATGCCCCCGACGAGCGGGTATCATCGAAGATTCGGCCCAACATGGTGTACAGGTTCGCTGGCAATGACAGTTCTCGGACTGTCTATGTCATGGCTCACCTCGATATCGTGCCGCCGGGAGAACGAAGCAAGTGGCAGAGCGAACCGTACGAATTGAAGGTGGAAGGCGATAAGCTCATCGGCCGCGGGGTCGAGGATAACCAGCACGGCCTGGTGGCCTCCGTTATGGCGGGTAAGGCGTTGATCGATCTTGGCCTGAAGCCAAAATATAATATCGGCCTGATGTTTGTAGCCGACGAGGAGGTGGGTTCCACCTACGGCATCGACTATCTGCTCGAAAACCATGATATCTTGAAGAAGGATGATCTCATACTCGTCCCGGACGCTGGCGATGACGACGGTAAGATGATCGAGATCGCCGAGAAATCGATCTGCTGGCTGAAAGTGGAAACGACCGGAAGGCAGTGCCATGCCTCTCGCCCCGATCAGGGAATCAACGCTTTCGCCGCAGCCTCGAAACTGGCGGCTAAGATTCACGCGTTGTATAACATTTTCGATGCCAAAGATAAACTGTTCCAGCCATCCAGTTCCACATTCGAGCCGACCAAGAAGGAAGCCAACGTCCCCAATGTCAACACCATCCCGGGTGATGATGTTTTCCACATAGACTGCCGTGTCCTGCCGAAATATAAACTTGATGAGGTCGAGTCACAGATAAAGAAATGGGCGGCGGAGATCGAGATCAGCGAGAATGTAACAATTAAGATCAGCCATTCTCAGCGAGCCGAAGCGGCTACGCCCACCAGAGAGGATGCGCCGGTGGTGCAGGCGCTGATGCGCGGTATCAATAAGGTCTACCATGTCAAACCTCAGGTCTATGGAATCGGCGGCGGCACCGTGGCGGCGTTGTTCCGACGCAAGGGTTACCCCGCGGCGGTCTGGAGCCGGGTAAGCGAATCCGCTCACCAGCCCAACGAGCACACATCCATATCGAATATTTTAGGTGATGCCAAAGTGTTCGCGCATGTGTTTATGGCGGGATAGCGAAATTCCCGGTGTAGATTACAGAGATTATCTTACGTACATAGCGGCGGGAACCTCAGGCAAAAACTACCACGGATTCAAAAAATGTTCCGCCCCCTGCTAATCCGAATATCGCTATTAATCCAGGTCTACCTCTTCCGGTAAAGTCGTTTTTATCCATTTCCCCTCCTGGTCAAAATCCTCTCTGGAGGACCACTTATCATCCGCCTTAATTGTCTTAAAATTACCACGGTAAAGATAAGCATGTTTCTTTTTTTTCGTATTCTCCCAGTACACGATTTTGTGATATATTCTAATTATATCGAATCCGGAGATGTCGGGCTCACCTTCGGGGCTACCGAAGAATTTCATCGTCCGCGGCAATCCATCATCATATAAATACTGCCATCGAAATACGCCGTTAGGTGTGGCCTCGATGTCTATTCGAGATTTCCTTAACAATACGAACTCAATTGTGTCTTTGCCAACAGCGAAAAATTGTCCGAATCCTTCCAGGGGCGTGATGAAAATATATTTTGGCTCATCGTTCTCAAACCATATCCTGATCTTTTTGTCATTTTGCTTTTCTTGGGCCAACGGTACGAGAGAAGAAATCCAGGCCTCTACGTCGGGCGCCTCATATTCCAGAACCGGAAACTGATCATAACTATAATCTTTAAATGATCCCTCTAAATTGATCAGCTCGGGATATTTTTCCCGGAGCTCCGGGCCTTCCGTTGTGCGAGCCCTGAATCTTTGATCGGTTTGAGCGGAACAGATCTTCGGAAACGTGATCGCTATAGCGAAAAATACCAAAAGAAATCCAATCAACATCTTATCTCTTTTACACATAGTGATGACCTCCTTTTGATGCTTTCAACATCTGCGATTTACTCTCTTTAATAACTCAATTGACTTGCCTGAATCCCCGTATACGCCATCCTCCAGTAACAGTCTTCGAGGACGACGAATCGACGATGTTCACAGCGAAACATCCGGTCTCCAGGATGTTGTTTTCTATTGTATTCCCCTTGCTGCCGGAGAACATCAAGACCGGTGGTTCGAATGAGACCATCTGGACCCAGCTTTTGGGGGCGACATTCGGCACTCTATCCATATTATACGTCGACACGAGAACAATTGGTCCCGGTATGAGGCTCGGAGATCACTTTCGTTTATCGACGGGAAAGGTAATTTTTCTCATAAGCCTAAGGTATATATTAATATCTGTGTTGGGCATAAACAAGTATAATGATGCGGCTCGCTGCACGAAAACCTCAGGACAGATTTTTCCCTTGCCCTGGAACATGACAACGGCTATAAAAACAATAGATCGTAAATTAAAACCAAGGAGGCGATATGGGCCTGAAGAAAATGATCATTCTGATGTTGACACCGTGCGTGTTATTTGTGGTTACCTTCCCAACCTTCGCCGATGAACCGAAGGAGGAACCCGAAGAGGAGGTTGTGATGGCCGAACTCGAATTGAAAAGCGATGTTTTCGAGCAGGGGGAGACGATCCCCGAGAAATACACCTGCGACGGTGACGATGTCTCGCCGCAATTATCATGGGGCCAGCCGCCCGAGGGCACCGAGGAGCTGGTGTTGATCTGCGACGATCCCGACGCACCTGTCGGCACCTGGGATCACTGGGTGTTATATGGACTGGCGCCTGATACGGTTGGGCTTCCGGAAGGCGTAACAAAAACCAAGGAAATCGAAAGAGGCGGTCTGCAGGGCAAAAACAGCTGGGGCAATTTAGGTTACGGTGGGCCCTGCCCGCCAAAAGGTCCCGCCCATCGCTACTTCTTCAGACTCTATGCCGTGGATAAAACCCTCGACCTGAAACCGGGGGCAGCCAAAAAGGCTGTCTTGAAAGCGATGGAGGGGCATATCCTGGCCCAGGGGGAGTTGATGGGGAAGTACGCCAGGTAAATGCGTGAGAGAAAAGGGGGGTTCGGCAAAAAATAAACGGATCTAATCAAAATGGAACATTTGTTCATCACTTTTCGTTTAATATATTGACAGATTTACCGATTCTGCTATAATGAAAGGGAGCAATCGTTATGGCTAAAAGGAAAAAGGCGAAGAAAAAGACCATAAAATGGCCCTCTTCACTAAATAAAGAAAAATATATAAATAGTATTCTCTTCTTCTTGGAGAGAATAAATAACCATTATCTTGGTAAGACAAAGCTCATGAAGTTGCTGTATTTCTTGGATTTCGGATATTATGAAAAAACAGGGAGATCTATAACAAATGATAGATATGTATGGTATCCTCACGGGCCGGTACCCAGCAGAGGTCCCAGAGTCTTGGATTATATGGATAGCGAGAACATTATTAAGAGAACCAAGGTAAAATTCGGATATAAAATACAAGAACGTTATCTGGCGAACCAAAAATTCGATCTTTCTCTGTTCGGAAGCGATGAGTTACAAGAGTTGGAGAGGGTCGCAACCTATTTCGAAAATTACTCCACTCAGGATATTGAGGACGAAGCTCACCGTGACATTCCCTGGCTTCTGTCCAAGCCTGATGATGGGAAAAGGCGAGGGGGTTATATCAATTATGATCTGGCCCTGTATCGCCATGGCTCGTTGCCATCGGTAGAAGATGAAAAAGAGACGGCGATATTGTCAAAGTCCAGAAAATTCCGCGAACTGGTGGATCGCACCGTCAAAGATCTACAATAGGCAATAAATGCCTTTCGAAATCATCGAGCATCCGAAATTCAGCAAGCTTATAAAGAAAATATCCAAAAAGCATAAGAGCATATATAATGACCTAGCAACCGCGAAGGATATTCTCTCCAAGGAACCGGACATAATGGCGGATTATATACCTGGCTTTAAGGGAAAGATTGCAAAATTCCGCATGCGTATTTCAGGTTCCGGAATAGGCAAAAGCGGAGGCTGCAGAATAATATTCCACAAGGATCAGCCGTCAAAGACAATCAGATTATTATTTATATATGAAAAATCCGAAAGGGAAGACATCAGCCAACAGGAAATCGAACGAATACTCGAAGAAATTGAGTCCGAACTGGAAGGTTGAAAGGCCGGTCCTAAAACCGGCCTTTTTCTTACTACAAAGCTACCTGCCAAGCAAAGCTTTTTGTTGTTGGTCTAGTACATACCGCCCATATCGCCCATGCCGCCAGGAGGCATGCCGGGCATTGGCTCTTTTTTCTCCGGCTTATCAGCCACCAGAGCCTCGGTGGTTATAAGCAGAGCGGCGATAGAAGCCGCATTCTCGAGGGCAGTGCGGCTGACCTTGGTGGGGTCGATAACGCCCATCTTCACCATATCGCCATAATCGCCGGTTTCGGCGTTGAAACCGTAATTGATATCCTTATCACGCACATTGTTAACCACGATAGAACCCTCGGCTCCTGCATTTTCACAGATCTGCCGGATAGGCTCCTCCAGTGCTTTGCGGACAATGAGACTGCCGACGGCCTCATCACCCTTTAGTTTCAGCTTGTCGAGAGCTTTCTCGGCGCGGAGGTAGACGACCCCGCCGCCGGGGATGATGCCCTCTTCTACTGCAGCACGGGTGGCATGAAGAGCGTCCTCCACGCGAGCCTTCTTTTCCTTCATCTCGGTCTCGGTGGCTGCACCGACATTGATAACGGCCACGCCGCCGGCCAGCTTGGCCAGCCTCTCCTGGAGTTTCTCGCCGTCATAGTCCGACGTGGTCTCTTCGATCTGCTTTTTGAGCTGGTTGATGCGGCCTTTTATATCGTCAGTCTTGCCACCGCCCTGGACAATGGTGGTGTTATCTTTGTCAATCGTGACCCTCTTGGCTTTACCGAGATCTGAAGGGACTGCGTTTTCAAGTTTGAAACCAATTTCTTCCGAAATCACCTTACCGCCGGTCAGGGTGGCGATATCTTCCAGCATGGCCTTACGACGATCGCCGAACCCGGGCGCCTTGACGGCGCATATTTTCAGAGTGCCACGAAGCTTATTCACCACAAGCGTGGCCAGCGCTTCACCCTCGATATCCTCGGCGATCACAAGCATCGGCTTGCCCATCTGCGCGACCTTCTCCAGAATCGGCAGGAGATCCTTCATGGTGCTGATCTTTTTGTCATGGATAAGAATCAGCACATCCTCTAGCGCTGCTTCCATCGAATCAGGATTGGTCACGAAATAGGGTGAGAGATAACCGCGGTCGAACTGCATGCCCTCGACCACATCCAGGGTGGTATCGGTAGATTTAGCC
>CBDVBL010000043.1:0-9492 GCA_965372205.1 uncultured bacterium | reverse complement strand
CCATCATAGACAACCTGGTTCAGATAGCTCATAATTGCAGGATTGGACCCTATTCGGTTATCTGCGCCCAGGCTGGATTAGCAGGGTCCACGGAATTGGGCAGGAAAGTAACGCTCGCAGGGCAGGTTGGCCTCGCCGGACACCTCAAGATCGGCGACGGGGCGACTATCGAAGCCCAATCGGGAGTTCCCGCGGACGTTCCGGCAGGGGCAGTTCAATTCGGAACGCCATCACGAGATGTTTATCTGGCCCATAAGATAGAGGCTATCCTTAACCGTCTGCCGGATTACGTCAAACGAATTAAAAAGCTGGAATCACATTTCGAGGGAGACAAGTGATTTTTCCGAGCGGGGAACCATGCAGATAGAGATTTTGTTTTATATCCCGAGTTGATTGATATGTTCTAAAGGAGAAGAGATGTCGAAGATTATTGAAGTTAACGAGTCGAATTTTGAAGAGGAAGTCAAGAATTCTGATGTCCCGGTAATGATCGATTTCTGGGCCGCCTGGTGTGGGCCATGCCGTATGATTGCGCCTTTCGTCGAGGAGGCCTCTGACGTTTACGATGGCAAGCTGAAGGTTGCTAAGGTGGATGTTGATAATAATCAGAAGATCGCTTCCGAATATGCCATCATGTCTATTCCTGCCGTGATGTTTTTCAAAGGCGGCGAGGTTATTGACCAGGTGGTCGGCGCAGTACCCAAAAAAACGCTATTCGATAAAATAGATAAAGTGCTGGCCTCTTGATGGGTCATTATCAGAGTACTGAGACAGTTAAAAAGATTCTGCGCACCTACCGTACCGTAGCGGTAGTGGGGCTATCGGACAAGCCTGAGCGCCCCAGCTACGCGGTGGCGTCGTACATCCAATCCCAGGGTTACAGGATTGTTCCCGTAAATCCCCGAATCTCCCGGGTATTGGGAGAGGATGCTTATCCCGATCTGATTTCCATACCCTTTGAAATTGAAATCGTCGATATTTTCCGCAGAAGCGAGGATGTCCCGCCCATCGTTGATGCCGCAATAGAGAAGGGAGTGCGGGCTGTCTGGATGCAGCAAGGTGTTATTAACGAGACTGCTGCGGAGAAGGCTAAAGCGGCGGGCCTGGATGTGGTTATGGATCTTTGCATGCTCCGGGAGCATGAAAAGCATGGCTCGTAAATCATATCGCCCCGGTATGATTATCCCTGATAAGTCCGGTCTGATCCTCTATTCGTTATTAATGGTTACCTTCTAAACGCTTGATCGGAACTTTCCGATAATATATATTGTCTGCAGATTGACCGGTTGCCAGGCGGCTGAAAATGAAAATCAGAGAACCTTACAAAAAAATTCCCAAGGTGGTGGAGACAACGCTCGAATGGAACGGGCGCATGGGATTTGCCTGTCGTTCGGGTTCCGGCCATAATATCATTTCTGACGCCTCCGAAGATCATGGCGGTAGTAATGACGGTCCTCGTCCGATGGAGCTATTGCTTTTTTCGCTTGCCAGTTGCACCGCTATGGATATAGCCACCTTCCTGAAGAAACGCAGAAGCGATCTTCAAGATTTAAAAATAACGGCTCACGGCCGCAGAGTGCCATCGCATCCGCATGTATTTGAAAACATAACTCTGGAATATACCCTGACAGGATCTGATCTAACCGACGACGCCATTCGGTGGGCCGTAGATTTATCGCTTCAGAAATACTGCTCGGTTGCGGGCATGCTTGGAAAGGTCTGCAAAATCAATTATCGTTGGAAAATTATTAAAAAGCCTCGCGGAGAGCAGAAGTGAACTATCACAGGCCCTTTTCCCAGGGTATGGGGCGGCAGAGCGGTGTTTTCCCACCTGCAATCAAATGGCTATTGATTATAAATGTCGCCGCGTTTCTCGGGCCCGCGGTTTTATATCTCAATATCGATTTCATTTATCGGGCCTTCGGATTGGTCCCGGCTTATGTTCTGGGTAAATTTTTTGTGTGGCAGCCGGTTACTTATATGTTCCTGCACGGAGGAACGTGGCATATTCTAATGAATATGTTCATTCTCTGGATGTTCGGGTCCGAACTTGAGAGGACTTGGGGATCAAGAGAATTCTTGAAATTCTATTTTGCTGCGGGCATCGGAGCTGGCATAATCAATTTTGCCTTCGGGGTGTTCAATCCTGCTACAAATCTTACTCCCATAATCGGGGCCTCCGGTGCCATCTACGGGATTCTCGTGGCTTATGCGATGCTATTTCCAGAGAGATATGTTTATGTCTATTTCCTGATACCTGTAAAGGTGAAATATCTCGTAATCTTCCTGGTGGCTATAGAGTTTTTATCCACTTATAGAGCTGACGGAATAGCACATTTCGCTCATCTCGGAGGAGCCCTCGTGGGCTTTTTATACCTGAAATTTGATTGGAGATGGAGACTTAAGAAGTGGTCTCCGGGAGAAATTATCAGGCGTGTGAAAATTGCACAGTCGGCCAAGAGGCTTCAGGAGGAGACGACAATGATGGAAGAGGTGGATGTCATTCTCGATAAAATAAATCGGATCGGATACGAAAACCTGAGCCGGCGAGAGAAGAAGATATTGGAAAAAGCCTCAGATAAATTATCAGAACATGGCCACAAGTAAAGCTTAAGTAGGTTCATAAGAACGCCGATTATTATTTTGGGTTGAGAATCCATTGCCAGGTAGACATAACCTGACGGGAGAGAAGATGAAAAAAGTCATAGTGGCCGATGCATCTCCGACGATAAAAAGCGTTGCAGATTCTCTTTTACGACAGCATGGATACAATGTAGTCTGTACCTCGGACGGTCTTCAAGCGTGGGAGGTTATCCAGGCCGAGCGCCCGGATCTGGTGCTGGCGGGTCTCAATCTCTCAGGAATATCCGGCCTGGAATTGTGCCGTCAGCTATCCGGAGATCAGTTGGTCGGTGGTATTCCCGTAGTGCTTCTGATCGGTGCGAAGGACGATATTGCCGAAGAGCAACTGTCATCATCCGGCGCACGCGGCCGCCTGAAGAAACCATTCTCTCCGCGGGATTTACTGGGAGTGATATCGAAGTTTATCGGGCCCGGCGATGGGGAGTCGCCGAAGCAGCCCGATTCTCGGGAAGGGACTCCTCAGACTTCGTATCAGGCCGATGTCATTTCGTCAACCACCCGCCATCTGGCAAAGGAACCGGAGCAGGTTTACAGCCTTGATTGGACGGACCTGAAGGATAAGGATGGCGAAAAGTCAGATAAGCCTGAGAAAGTGGCCAGCATCGATATCTCCGAGCAGGAGCAAGACCTTCTGATAGAAGAGGATCAGTTCAATCTCATCCATGAGCCGGCCGAGGATGAGATTTCAGAAACCGCTTCGAAATCCGACGAGGATGAGGATTATAACTGGTTTATCGGGGAGATGAAAAGGGAGATGGAGGGTTCGGGATCCAAAGACAGACCGAAAGTATCAGGCATGCCAGAAGAAGTATCGCCGATCCAAATAAAGCCGTCCTCGCCTGATTCTTTGAAATATGATGATCTGAGGCCATCCGGATCGGATCAAGCAGCCCAACATGCCGGTAGGCCGGCTGCTGACCAGAAACTAAAAATAAAGAACGCTATAGAAACGGCGCAACCCCGTGAAGGACTCTCCGGCGCTGAAATCGACAAGATTGCCGAGTTAGTTGCCTCAAAGCTGGCTGTACATATTGCAGCTCAGATAGATAAAGGGATGATACTCAAGGCCATCAAATCGGTGCTGGATTCCAGGAATTCTTAAGACGCGAGTGCGGAATACTGTCAGCAAAATCAATTGAATCTCAAAGCCCATCACCCACCTATGGGATAACCCGGCTGTTTTTTAACGATGCAACCATAATAAAAGGCAACCTCCGGAACAGTTTTCTGGTTTATACGTGAAAATAACTGGCGGTAGGCGGCATCCGACGCCATTGAGGAAATGATGCGAGTTCAGGATATCAGATTAGGATTATCACGAATTAAGTGCCTGCGATATGAAGCGGTGCCGCTACTGAGAGACGAGTTATGATAATGAAAGGGGTTTTCATCTAATGATACATGGGAAAAGATCATTTCCATCAAGCGGCTTGCTGAGGAGTTTGCTTGCCGGGATTATCTTGCTGTTGCTGCTCGGAGATGTATATCCCGGTGCGAGAGCGGAGGAAAAATCGAAACCGGATGTGGTGGTTGCAGGAAATCCTGTAACGGTCGGAGGTTTCTTTTCAGATCTTGAAATCTCCCCCGGAGATACGTTCCGGTTGCTACTGCGATTGACAATTGATGGTGAATGGCATGTCAATTCGAGCGCGCCAATACAGGACTACCTGATACCGACTGCGGTCAGCCTGGATGAGGATTCCGATTTTATAGTGGAAGAGATTTTCTATCCTGCAGGAAAGCGAATGACCTTTGCTTTCAGTCCTGATGAGCCACTCTCAGTATATGGCGATGTGGTCTGGATTAAGATGCTGTTTGCCTCATCCGAAAACGCTGGGATCGGAATTGCTCCCGTCCGGGTATCGGTTACGACCCAGGCCTGCAATGACAGGATGTGTTTAGCGCCGGCAACCCAGATTTTATCGTTTCCGATAGAGATAGATCCCACAGCCGTGAGTGCGGGGATTCGTCATGCCTCGCTTTTTGAGGCGCACGGCCCTGGCGCTAAGACTACGTTATCCACTCCGGCAGAGAAGCCCGGCAGTTGGGGCGGTCTTCCTGATACCGAAGCATTGGGATTCTGGGCGATGCTGCGGGATTTCGACACAACCGCTTTTGTGAACCGCTACGGGTATATGCTGGCCTTTATCGCCATGTATATTCTCGGATTGGGTTTAACCCTGACACCCTGCGTTTATCCGATTATCCCCATCACCATAGGTTTCTTCGGCGCACAGTCCGGAGGGCGATGGACGAGGCAACTGCTGGTAGCCGGCGTATTTGGTGTTGGCATAGCTATCAGCTATGCCGCCGTCGGAACCGTTGCCGCATTATCCGGATCGATAATGGGCGCGGCCCTGCAGAGCATATGGGTTCTGGTAGCTCTGGCGACGTTATGCATAATTATGGGATTGAATGCCTTCGGTGCCTTCGAACTCCGGCTTCCGGGCTGGTTTATGAATCTTGCGGGAGGAGGCTCTCGAAAAGGGATCGTCGGTGCGGCAGTGATGGGCCTTACGATGGGAATCGCTTCGGCGCCATGCCTGGCGGCTTTCATCATAAGCCTTCTGGCGTTTGTGGGCCAAAAGGGCGATCCGATTCTGGGTTTTTCCATGTTTCTAATGCTTGGTCTTGGCCTGGCCACGCCGTTTGTGGCTCTGGGGACTTTTTCCGGAATGGTTCACAAGATCCCCAAATCCGGAGAGTGGTTGGTTTATGCCAAGAAGGTGATGGGCTCTTTGCTTTTTGCCGCGGCTCTGTATTTCTTAAGTACTATCATTCCCGGTTCGATTTTTAATTCGATTGTTCTGGTCAGTCTGGTTGCGGCGGGTCTTTATTTTGGCTTTTTTGAAAAGACTCCTGTTAGAACCATCGCGTTCCGTGCCGTCCGGATCGCGTTAGGAGCGGTATTCCTGGGTGTCTCTCTGTGGTGGGGGATGCCGTCCGGGGAAATAGCCCCGGGTTCAGGGATCAGCTGGCAACCATACTCCGAAACCGCCTTAGACCAGGCAAAAGAATCAGGTCGTCCGGTGGTTATTGATTTCTTTGCCGACTGGTGCATCCCCTGTAAGGAGCTGCATAAATTCTCGTTTTCAGATCAACGGGTGATACAACTCAGCAAGGATTTCACAATGCTTAAAGCCGATGTGACACGGGGAAGTTCGCCGGAGGTGAAAGCGCTTTTAAAGCAATATAGCATCAGAGGAGTTCCCACCATCGTATTTATCGGGTCGGACGGCCGAGAGCGGGAGGATCTGCGTATCGTCCAGTTCGAGAATGCCGGCGAGGTTTTATCGAGGTTTCAAAAGCTTTCCCCGCTAAAAGAAGAGTAATAATCTGCGCTAGGGCCGCAATGGGAAATCACACATAACAATGCTACGATACCATCATGCAGATAGGCAGCGGAAGCCTTATCATGGATGAAATACATCCATTAATACATTAATTATAATAGGTTTGATGAAAATCGCTACCGAGGAACTATTAGGAAATAGTTATAGTTTCAAAGGGTGGCGCTTCGATGAGCAGATGAGGCTGTTGTGATAATGCGGGCTGTTGACGACTCCAGGATTAAGATTTTTTAGGAGAAAGCTATTATTTGTGCGGATGTCCTTTCAGGAGCGGTATGGAAGACAGCCAACAGTCAAATGGAAGCCGAGAATTTTGTGCAGGAGATTCAAATGGGACTCTCGGACCGGGCAATGGCCAGCGGCCATATGGTGGAAGGATAAGTAGATGAAGCAGAGTGATTGTTTTATTGATGAACAAGAATTGAATCTTTATCTCGATGGTGAACTGGATGAATCGAGGAAGTCGATTCTGGATAATCACCGAATATCCTGCAGGGAATGCGCCGCCAGATATGGGATCGCTCTGAAATTGAAGGATCTGGTAAAGAGTACGTGCAGTAAAGATGCGGCTCCCGCCTGGCTGAGGGATAAGATTATCACGGCCATCACCCGCGATTCTCGTGAGAGAGCCGGTGGTTTTTGGGAGTACATGAAAGACCTGATCGGAACACGCCCAATGATACCGGTTGGTGCCGCAGGGTTCTTGGTAGTAGTATTCATAATTGCATTACTAACAGTTTCGGGGCCGAGAGGGACTATGCCTCTCGTAACCGAAATGGTGCAAGAACATCATGAATATCTTCAGGAGACTGAAAACCTCGGCATAAAAAGCAACGATCCATCTGAAATTACACAATGGATTTCAGCCAATGCCGGAATGCAGGTTTCATTACCCTCCGATCCCGCCATAGCAATACCCGGGGGAGCCTGCGTCATCCAGGAGGATGGTGAGACCATTGGTTGTGTTTTCTTCGATTTTCAGGATAGGAGGGTATCGCTTTTCATGACGGAGGGCCGCGGGGAAGAGCTTTTCGGTCCCAGTAGGATGAAGATTGAAAACATTTCAATCTATTGCGGACGCTGTACGGGCACGAATTATGTATTATGGCAGTCCAGCAATCTCGTATGCATTCTCGTGGGAGATCTTTCAGAAGAATCCCTGGTCAACATAGCCCGGCATTTTATCTAAGCATATCAAGGACTGTTTCCCGGCCGCTGATCTCCGGTGACGGCATCCTCGATTGAAGCGGCCCGCAAAAATATTGTGGGCGACTCTAAATTTTCTTGCGATCTTCTCATGAAATTCTATCTTTAGCTCGGAAAATAGATTATCGGGGGGTATTGAAAACTCGCTTGCGAGTACGGATATTTGTATTCGCACATTTGAGAATGAAGGGCGGTCTTTGTGTGTCAAGATGACGACTGCAGGTTTCCTGCGACATTCCAGTCGTCTGGATATCGATGTTGCCAGAAGATAACTTAGCACCAATAGTGACAACTGATTTAAAAAAGACGGAATAATGCCGATTACCTCAATGAAGCACTCTATGATGAATGGAAACGTCCTCTGCATATTTGCCGAATATCCTGAGCCTGGCAAAGTCAAAACCGGGCTGGAGGAATGTCTGGGTCAGAAACCGGCGGCGTTTCTGGCTCGCGCTTTTCTTATGGATACGATTTCGACATCTTTAAGAGTTCCCGGTTCAAATCTTTATATTGCTCATTGGCCTCCGGATTCCCGTGGGAATTTTGAGGATCTCCTTTACCTGTTTGAAAACGAGGAGAGAGATAGAGCGGTTGCGGAACAAGCCGGCAATGTTCATTTGATTCCTCAGTCAGGCGAGGATTTCGGGGAACGACTGGTCAATTCGTCCAGGGTTTTGTTCGAGAGAGGGGCGGAACGAGTTATTTTCGTAGGATCAGACGGCCCGCTGTTGCAGGCTTTGATTCTGCATGCGACTTTTGAGCTATTAAAGAAGAATCAAGCGGTGGTAGGACCGACATTCAGCGGCCGTTATTATCTCATTGGATCGGACAGCCATTATCCGGAATTGTTTAATGGTATAGACTGGAGTAGCCAGACTGTCTATAAGGAGACCGTGGAACGCATCAACCAGAGCGGGCTTAGCTGGCAGGAACTGGAGATATCATACGACGTGGATAGCCCTGAAGAACTTGAACAACTTTATTCTGATATCGATAATCTTCGCCTTGCCGGCGAAAATGATATTGCATATCATACTGAAAAATGCCTCGCAAATCTAAGAAAATAGACCAGAACCCGGTCGTCACTCCTATTTTTCAGAGTTCCACGTTCACGTTTCCGGATACAGCCTCGCTTATCGATTACCAGAGGGGGAAGCGAAGGGGATTTATGTACACGCGGTACAGCAATCCTACCATAGAGGCTGTCGAAAGCCAGGTAGCGCGGCTTGACGGGGCAGAGAATTCGCTTTTGTTCTCGTCGGGGATGGCAGCCATAAGCAGCGCCTTACTGACTTTGCTCAAGCCCGGAGATCAGATCGTATCGTCGTATCCAATCTATGGAGGCACCGCCAAGCTGTTTGATCATTTCCTCAAAAAACTTAATATAAAAGTCGCCTTTTTCCCTGCTGGCGATATCAGCAGGCTGTCCCGGTCCATTACCCGAAAAACGAAGTTAATCTATCTTGAATCTCCGACGAATCCCAATCTAAGAATCGTCGATCTGGAGAGCGCCGGCCGGATTGCCAAAAGTCGAAATGTATTTTCGATAATAGATTCGACATTCGCCACTCCCGTTAACCAGAAACCGCTTGATTTCGGAATAGGTGCGGTGATTCATTCGGTGACCAAGTATCTGGGAGGCCATTCTGATATAGTAGGCGGTGTTATTTCGGGATCTGAAGGTTTCATGGCCAGGGTCTGGGAGACACGCAAGTATCTGGGAGGATGCGCCGATCCGCATCAGGCCTTTCTCTTGGATCGGGGATTGAAGACGCTCGAAATCCGTATAGAGAAACACAATCGCAATGCGGCGTCAATTGCGAAATTCTTGGAATCCCTGTCGGGTTTGAAGCAGGTAATTTACCCGGGATCGTCTTCTCATCCCCAGCATGAGTTAGCCGCCAGGCAAATGAGCGGTTTTGGAGGTATGGTTAGTTTCAATCTGGGCTCGAAAGGAAAAGCCATCCGATTTGTTGACTCGTTGAAAATTATTAAAAACGCTGCCAGCCTTGGAGGTACTGAATCTTTAATCTCTATTCCGATCTGGACATCGCATTTCGGTCTCAAGCAAGAAATTCTATCTCGTTCAGGAGTAACTCCAGGTCTCGTCCGCCTGTCCGTGGGTCTGGAATCCAGTGACATTCTGAAAAAGGATATAAGTCAGGCGTTAAGAGCGGCCTTACGCAAGTAAGTCCATGCGCCGCTGTTAGATTCCGCCAGCTAAGACAAAGATATGGAGTGCCGATATATATTGGGGATGGTGTAGAGTATCCATCATCCCCGGTTATTATAT
>CBDVBL010000042.1:0-9498 GCA_965372205.1 uncultured bacterium | reverse complement strand
GGGAACTCCTTGTCCCAGAAGCGCAGGACATAAGCTTCCACGCCAACCATGGCGGCGGCCTCTGATATGGAATAATACATCTTGCCGGTCAATGTTTTAGCCATCGCGCTTCTTCTTCCCCGTACGGGCTAAGGATTCCGGGTCGATTCGGGTGATCCTGGTCTGCAGGCCGCCCTGATGCAGAATTATATCTATTTTATCGTCGATTGCAACCTGTTTAAAGCTCCGAACCGCCCGGCCCTGCTGATCGCGGGCATAGGAATAGCCCCGCTTCATGACCCCCTTCGGGGAGACCATCGCCAGTTTTTCAAATACTGCCTGCGAACGGTTCATGAAGGTCTGCATACGATGGGTTATATGAACGTCCAGCAGATGCGAGAGATCATCGCAACGCTGCGCCCTCTGGGCGATAATTTCGAGCGGCTTTCTGAGGCCGTAACGCGACAGGATATCATCCAATCGCCCTTGTTCTTGCTCGATGGTATCCGTCATGGTTGAGACCATACTTTCGAGATAGCCGGTAATCCGTGATTGCAGTTCTTCGCCGTCGGGGACCGCCATCTCCGCGGCTGCCGAGGGCGTAGGGGCACGCAGATCGGCAACGAAATCGGCAATCGAAATATCTATTTCGTGACCCACGGCGGAAATAACCGGGAGGTCCGAATCGTATATGGCGCGGGCTACTTCCTCCTCGTTGAAGGCCCATAGATCCTCGAGTGATCCGCCGCCGCGGCCGACTATCAAAACATCCACCAGATCCAGCGTATTGAATCCCCTGATGGCGTGAGCGATCTGAGAGGCCGCACCCTCCCCCTGAACCAGCACCGGCCAGAGAATGATCTCCACCCAGGGGGCGCGCCGCCCGGTTATATTCAGAATATCCCTGATGGCCGCGCCGGTCGGCGATGTCACTACTCCGATTTTATTCGGGAATTCCGGAATCGGGACCTTATGCTCGGGATCGAATAAGCCTTCATCCGCGAGTTTGTTTTTCAGTTGCTGGAAGGCTAATTCGAGTTCCCCGATACCAGCAGGCTGCATCGACGTGACGATCAGCTGGTATTGCCCTGATTTTTCGTAGACCGTGATCTGCCCCGAAGCCCTGACTTTTAATCCATCCTGCGGCTCGAAAATGAGGTGGCTACCCATCCAACGCCACATGACGCATCGAAGCTGTGCGTTCTGGTCTTTCATCGTAAAATACCGATGGCCGGATGAGTGCTTGACAAAGTTTGAGATTTCGCCTTCCACCCAGATCTTCGGAAAAGCGCCTTCGAGTAATTGTTTAAGTTCTTTGGTTAACTCTGTTATAGAATAGATTTTATCCGGCATCTAAGATATTCCGTGCCTGCTTTTGCAGGCTTTGAGCGTGTTCTTCAGCAATGAAGCGATTGTCATGGGGCCGACGCCCCCGGGAACCGGCGTTATGGCGCCAGCCACTTCTTTAACCGATTCGAAATCGACATCGCCCACCAGCCTTTTTCCTCTGGGATGAGTCGGATCATCGATCTGGTTAGTGCCAACGTCGATAACGACCGCTCCCGGTTTAACCATGTTGGCCTTAAGGAATAGGGCCTTGCCCATGGCCGCGATGATTATGTCCGCTCTTTTTGTATGCGAGGCTATATTTTCCGTTCCGGTGTGGCAGATGGTGACGGTCGCGTTGGCGTTTTTAGCTTTCAATGAGAGCATCACCGATAAGGGCCGGCCCACGAGAAATCCCCGGCCCAGGATAACGACCTTTTTTCCGGCAGGATTATTTCCAGAGCGCTCCAGAAGCTCCATAACGCCCATGGGAGTGGCCGGCTCGAAAGCGGGACGCCCCGCCAGAAGCAGACCCTGATTGACCGGATGAAAACCGTCGACATCCTTTTTGGGATCGATGGCGAACGTGATAGCCCCCTCGTCAATATGATCGGGCAGCGGGGATTGCACCAGGATACCGTCTATCGTGTCGTCATTGTTCAATTGGTCGACGAGGTCAAGAAGCTCCCGCTGGGAACAGGATTTATCCTTTTTGATGACATCGGAATAAATACCGACCTCATTGCAGGCATTAGACTTCATTTTCACATATAACGCTGAGGCAGGATTATCACCGACCAGAACCGCGGCCAGGCCGGGGACAATGCCCTTCTCTTTCAACGATATGATATTTTTTTTCAGCTCGGATCTAATCTGCGCGGCAATCTTTTTACCGTCGATTATCTCGGCAGGCATCAAAATCTTTCCTGTTTGCGATCACGATCGTCGCTGGCCTCCACGGGACGAAAGATCCTCTCGATGGATAACGCTTTGCCTGTGGCCGAATCAATGTCAACAATAGCCGCCGACAACCTGACGTCGTTTTGTGCCACGGTAAACCGGTTAGGCAAGCCCGACACAATACGATATAGAGCATCCTCAACTTCAACTCCTATTACCGAATCGTAGGGGCCGGTCATTCCGACATCGGAAATAAAGGCCGTGCCGCCGGAGAGTATTCTCTCATCAGCGGTTTGAACATGAGTATGCGTCCCGATCAAGGCGGATACCCGCCCGTTAAGATACCATGCCAGGGCCTGTTTTTCAGACGTGGCCTCGGCGTGGAAATCAACCAGTATTATCCTGGTTTCACCGGGGATCTCGCTGAGTATTCTATCGACTGTTTTAAACGGGCAATCGATATTCCACATGAAGATGCGCCCTTGAAGATTTATGACGGCTATCTTTTCGCCATCATTGGTATCATAGATATTATATCCCAGACCTGGCGCACCGGAGGGGTAGTTGGCGGGACGCAGTAAACGCGGTTCCTCCTCGAAATACGAATAGATTTCTTTTTTATCCCAGATATGATTGCCGGAGGTCTGACAGTCAACTCCGGATTCCAGCATCCTGCGGGAAATATCTTTCGTCAGGCCGAAACCGCCGGCGGCATTTTCAACGTTTGCTATGATGAAATCGTATTTGATATGGTTTTTTTTGCATTCGGAGAGATAGTCCTCGAGGCATTTTCGCCCCGGCTTGCCATTTATATCTCCGACGAACAAGACCTTCAACGTAAACCTCTCTTGAAAAGCTCATACAAAAACCTCTGGAGCCTGTGAACAAATGAAGCACCCGGCATATGCATCAAAGCACAATGGGCAAGCGGATTAAACTCTGCCATCCCGGCTTCCGGATTGTCAAAAAATCGCGATTCTATCATTTGGCATAATCAACGGTTCGCACTTCTCGTATTACGGTAACCTTTATCTGGCCCGGATATTCCATTTCCGACTCGATCTTTCTGGCGATCTCGGTGGCCAGATTAGAGCTGGCCACATCGTCAATCTGCTCTGATTCTACCATAACCCGGATCTCGCGTCCAGCCTGAATAGCATAAGCCTTGGCGACGCCTCTGAAGCTATCGGCCATCTCCTCGAGCTTCTCCAGGCGCTTGATATAGCCTTCCAGCGTTTCCCGTCTTGCTCCGGGACGCGCCCCCGAAATAGCGTCGGCAGCCTGCACCAGCACCGCATAAGGGGTTTCCATAGGGACGTCCTCATGGTGACTGGCGATGGCATTCAACACTGTTTCATTTTCGTTGAACTTGGATGCGAATTCAACTCCGATCTGGGTGTGGGTGCCTTCCGTCTCCCGGTCTATTGCCTTGCCGATATCGTGGAGCAGGCCGGCCCTTTTGGCAATTTTACCGTCGATATCAAGCTCTGCAGCCATGATACCGCAGAGAATAGCGACCTCCTTGGAATGCTGGAGAACATTTTGACCGTAGCTGGTTCGGAAATGGAGTTTACCCAGGAGCCTTACAATCTCCGGATGAACCCCGTGGACACCGACATCGAAACAGGCTTGCTCGCCGGTTTCGCGGATTATAACCTCCATTTCTTTATCCGCCTTGGCGACGACTTCCTCTATACGCGACGGATGGATGCGACCATCGATTATGAGTTTTTCGAGCGCCATCCTGGCCACCTCACGCCTTATGGGATCATAACCGGATAGAATTACGGCTTCGGGCGTGTCATCAACGATAACGTCAATACCGGTGGCGGTCTCGAAAGACCGAATGTTGCGCCCCTCGCGGCCGATGATTCTGCCTTTCATCTCATCGGTCGGAAGGTTAACCACCGAGACACAGGATTCCGCGGCGTGGTCGGCCGCGCATCTCTGGATGGCCTGAATAATAATATCTTTGGCCTCTTTCTCGGCGGTTCGCTCAGCCTCGTCTTTGATTTCTCTGATCATCAAAGAGGCCTCCCGCCTGGCCTCGGCCTCGAGATTAGATATCAGGAGTTTCTTGGCTTCGTCGGATGTCATCCCGGCGATCTTTTCGAGCCGCGTGTTTTGATCCGCGATCAGCCTTTCCAGTTCTTTCTCTTTAGTCTGGGTGGCTTTTTCTTTGATGGACAGGGTCTTGTCTCGATGCTGGATATCCCTTTCTTTTTTGTCGAGGATATCAACCTTGCGATTAAGATTGCTTTCTTTGCCCGCAAGGGCACGCTCAAGTTTAGCGATCTCCTCTTTTCTCGATTGAGTTTCCCGTTCGAATTTCTGCTTGGACTTAAACCACTCATCCTTGGCCTCCAGGATCGCCTCTTTCTTTTTAATCTCGGCAGATTTCTCCGCCTCGGCGATGATTTTGGATGCCAGGGCCTCCGCGTTCGCGATCCTGCTCTCTCCAGTTCTTCGCGAGACCAAAAGGCCGATAAGGAATGCCAGTATGGCTATTCCCGCGCCGACCAGGTAATAAATCGGTTCCATTGTTCCTCCAGAGGGGCGAACGCTTATATCAAATTACAAAACGTCGGAGAGTTTTTGAGTGAGCCGGACGATTATATCTTCGGAGGCTGCTTGTTCCCCGGGTTCGCCGGGTGATTGAAAGAGTTCGTAGGTAATGTTTAATGCCGCCAGAACAGCCACACGGTTTTCCGAGATATTCGGATAGCTATCTGCAATCTCCTGCATCTTCGAATTGAGATAACCTGCAGCCTTCTTTATATGATCCGGATCGACCTCCGATTTTATGCTGTATTCTCTACCGAAGATCGTTACTGTTACACTCATTTTCTCCAATTTAGCGCCCGCTATATATTCAACTCCAACTGTCCTCTAAAGCTGCCAGCTTCCCTGCGAGCTTCTTAAGCCTTTCTTTGATCTTCCGGCTATCAAAACCCGATTGGGAAACCGGGGCCTTAGATTTTTTAAACATGACATTCTTTTCGTATGTTTCAAATTCCTTCCGATATCCATCAAGTTGACGTTTCAGGTTTTCGTTCTCCTTTTTTTGCTTAGCCGTTTCATTTTTCAAATCGGCGATCAAGTTAACCGCTCGACCGATTTTGTTTTCCAGATCAGATATTACTTTCAGATCCATATAACATCAGCTTCTCAATTGTGCGCCGAACTTCTCCGCCAGCGCATTGATTATCCTGCCTTGAGCCCGGTCAACCTCTTCATCCGTCAAGGTTCTATCAGGCAGCCTGAACTTTATACCATAGGCGAGGCTCTTTTTACCATTCGGGATATTCTCGCCTCGATATAAATCGAATATCCAGACGGCATCGACCAGCCCGCCTCCGTTCCGCGCAATGGCTTGTTTTATATCTTCAGATGCAATGCTGTCGTCGACAATGACTGCTATATCCCTGTCCGCCGATGGAAAGCGATCCAGTTCTTGCATCGAGATCGTTTCCGGCACGAGATCCACAATCTTTTCAAAATTTAATTCGGCCAAGTAAACATCTTCCTTAATATCGGCGATCGAGCCGCCCTTTTCAGAAAGCTTCCCCAGATGGCCTAACAAGGTCTCTTTAAAATATACCTCAAAAGATCGGGTTTGTTCAAATGCGAAATGAGCGGCCGGCTTCAATTTAACCGGGCCTATCTTAAGATAATCGGCCAGATTCTCCACTATACCTTTTATGGAGAATATATCTTCGGGGCGAGGACGATCACCCCAGAAAACAGATGATTGAAGGCCGGTGAGCGCTATTATGAGATTGGTCTCCTGCGATGGCAAACGGCCTTTATCTGTGGGACGATAAACATTACCGAGCTCGAACAGGAATAGATCTTTTTCCCTGAAATTCAGATTTCTCCTCACGACCGGGAGCATTGATAGTATCAGGTTCGGCCTGACAAAAGCCATTTCCTCCGATATCGGGTTTATCAACTTCAACGCGGAACCTGAAAGGCCAAATCTTTCCGTCGTTCGGGAATCAACCAGGGTTAACGGGAATATCTCAGTCGCTCCGGCGCCTACCAGGTGGGATCTCAATCGTTCATCGATCCTGTGTCTCCTGGTTTCCGGAGTAGC
The DNA here is from genome assembly GCA_965372205.1 of uncultured bacterium. Taxonomy (GTDB): domain Bacteria; phylum Zixibacteria; class MSB-5A5; order UBA10806; family UBA10806; genus CBDVBL01. The sequence goes on along the minus strand of CBDVBL010000042.1, from coordinate 3,197 downwards.
CAGATCGCCCCCGGGTCTGAATTGTACGGGGATATCGTCAATGCCATATATCCGGGCGATCTCCTCTATGAGATCGATTTCCCGGGTTAAATCGGGTCTGAAGCTTGGTTGTTCAGCAAAGATGTCGCCTTTGACCTTAACTTTAATATCGAGGCTTTTCAGAATTCGAGCCATCCGGTCAGGCTGGATATTGCATCCAAGAACATGATTCACTCTCGAAGGTCTCAACTCGATCTTTACCGGAACGAAAGGCCTGGGATGGGCATCGACCATACCTTTCAGGACGTTGCCACCGGCTATCTCTAATATCAGCTTGCAGGCCCGGTTATTGGCGATCGGCGCCATATTCGGGTCGGCACCTCTCTCGAATCGCCGCGAGGATTCGGTTGCCAGATCGAGAGATTTGGAGCCGCGCCGGATTCTTACGGGATCGAAATAAGCGGATTCCAACAATAGATTGGATGTGCTTTGCGAGACCTCCGATTTTTCGCCTCCCATTATACCGGCGATTGCTACGCCCTGCTCGCCATCGGTTATTAAAAGATGTTCCTCATTGAGAGTGCGACTAATAATATCGAGAGTAATGAATTTCTCACCGGCTTTAGCGCGCCTGACCAATATCTCAGGCTTCGTAAAAAGGTCATAATCGAAGGCATGCAGCGGATGGCCCAACTCCATCATGACGTAATTTGTGATATCGACAACGTTGTTGATCGGACGCATGCCCAGATAATAAACGATCATTTTCAGCCAGAGAGGCGAAGGGCCGACTTTCACACCGCTCATTATGCGTCCCGTATAGCGTGGACAGCCGTCAGGATCATCGATGATAATATTTATGGCCGAGGATGCAGATTCGGCAATCTCATCGATGTCCGCAGACGGGAGCTTCAATTTGCCGCCTCCGAGAGCTTGAATCTCCCGGGCGATTCCAAGATGCGAAAGACAATCGGGACGGTTGGGCGTGATTTCCAAATCCAGAATTGTATCTCTATAATCAATTATTTCATGGAGCCTGGCCCCCGGATTTATATCCGGCCGTAATACCGCGATTTCATCCTCATTATCGGAGAGCCTGAGCTCAGCCTCGGATAGGATCATGCCGGATGATTCAACTCCATGAACAGCCGCCTTCTTGAGAGTCATCCCGGGTATTTTTGAGCCGGGAGGCGCGAACAAGACAATTTGATTTTTCGCCACATTAGGCGCTCCGCAGACAACCGGGCAGCTTTCCTGTCCGTCGTAAACCTGGCATAGTGTCAGCTTATCGGATCCGGTGATCTTATCGACGGAGGTAACCTTAGCTGCTAAGATCCCTTCGATATCTTCACCCATCTGCTCGATGGTTTCGACCTCGCTCCCGGACATGGTAAGCCTATCAGCCAGCTCATCGTAAGGCCAGTTGAAGTCTATCAGGGTTTTGAGCAGGTTGTATGAGATCTTCATTAGAACTGCCTTAAGAATCTGATGTCATTATCATACAAAAGCCTGATATCGCCAATCCTGTATCGAAGCATGGTTATGCGATCAACTCCCATACCGAAAGCGTATCCGGTATATTCCTCGGGATCATAATCCACAGCCTTGAACACTTCCGGGTCCACCATGCCGGCGCCGGAGATCTCGAGCCAGCCGTTATATTTACAAACCCGGCATCCCTTGCCTCCACAGAGCATACATGAGAAATCATATTCAACCGATGGCTCAGTGAAAGGGAAAAAATGTGGCCGGAACCGCACTTTGATATCCGGCCCGAACATCTCCTTTGCGAAGGCTATGATGACCCCCTTCATATCGCCGAAAGTTACGTTCCGATCCACATATAGTCCTTCACACTGGAAAAAAACCGGCGAATGCGATGCATCGAATGTATCCGAGCGATAGCAGCGGCCCGGGGAAATGATTCTGACCGGGGGTTTCTGAGCCTGCATGGTGCGAATCTGGACGGTAGAGGTGTGAGTTCGAAGAAGTATTCCCTTTTCAATATAGAATGTATCCGATAGATCGCGCGCCGGATGATCCTCAGGGGTATTCAGAGCATCGAAATTATAGAAATCAGTATCAACATCAGGGCCTGTGGCAACTGCGAATCCCATGCCGCGGAATATATTGACTATTCTCTCCACGGTCTGCATAAGGGGATGTTTCCTGCCGACGAAAGCTCTTTGCCCTGGCAGGGTGTAATCGAAAGACGCCTCGGGTTCGATCTTCCCCTTCAGGCTCTCGGTCTTAGTCTCAACCAGGTCTGCGAGTCTCTTCTTCAGTTGATTCAGGCGCGCGCCGGCGGTGGGCCTCGTTTCGGGGTCAAGCGTTCCCAGTTTTCGCGAGATTTCCGTCAGTTTTCCCTTGCGTCCCAGATAAGAGGCAACAGCGGCATCGAGGGAAGCCTTTTCATTGATATTTCTTAAAGCTTGCATGGCCTCTTGCTCCAGGTCATCAAGCAATTTCAGAAAGTCGGTCATAATGTCAAACGGGCTCTTGCCTTAAGAAGCCCGTCAGGTGATTATAGGTGGTAACGCAAAGACGTGGTAGGAATCACCCGCTCCGGGCCAGCTTCGCCAACTCCATAAAAGCCGCGGAATCTCTGGCCGCTATATCAGCGAGCATTTTCCTATTCAAGGTAACCCCGGCTTTTTTCAGTCGGCTCATGAATACCGAATATGTCGTACCGTTTTGCCTGGCCGCGGCGTTTATCCTTATTATCCACAGTCTTCTAAAATCCCTTTTTCTATTCCGTCTATCGCGATATGCATAGGCCAGCCCTTTTTGAACGGTCTCCCGGGCTGTCCTGTACAACCTGCTGCGTCCACCATAATTACCTCGGGCGGCTCTTAATATTTTTCGGTGCCGCCGGTGTGCAGCTACTTTATTTCTTGCCCTTGGCATAGTTACTCCAGTACCGGATAGAATCGCCCTAGTACGGTATCATCCGCTTGACACGCCCCTCATCGCTCTTATGAACCATTGATGATTGACGCAGTTTGCGTTTTCGCTTGGTGGTTTTCTTTGTAAGTATATGACCGGCGAACGGCTTGCGCCTTTTGATCTTACCGGTCGCTGTTTTCTTAAACCTTTTGGCTGCTGCTCTATTTGTTTTTATCTTCGGCATCAAAATCTCCTCTAACCTTGAACTATATCATATTAAGGCCCTGCATGCAACAAGAATTTAACTTCGTTTCTCTAAAAATCCCGTTGAT
>CBDVBL010000041.1:0-9601 GCA_965372205.1 uncultured bacterium | reverse complement strand
GATCAAATTATCCCTGTTATTGAACTTCCTATCGTAATTTCTGCGGGTCTCAGCCTGCCATGATCGCGATTCGCCAGAAGGCTGTGATTGTTGAAATGAAAACTTACGACCCTACCAACAGATTTTCCCTGATTGACTTTTTCATCATCCAATGTTAAATTAATGGAACATATGGCCGTCATAATAAGTAAAGAAAGTGCAATCGCAATCATGCAGATGAAATCTTTGGTGGGAAATTCACTTTTGGCCCTGGAGGATAGAAGGTGTTAAGAACGGCCTGGGACTGGACGAAATCGTTGGGCGTTGCCCTGATACTGGCCCTGATGATAAAAACATCGGTGGTGGAGGCGTACAAGATACCATCCAGCTCCATGGAGGAGACTTTGTTGGTTGGCGATTTCCTTCTCGCCAACAAGTTCATCTATGGTATGCGATTGCCTATCCCGTTCGTGGAGATTAGACTGCCAGCGCTGGCCGATCCCAAGCCCGGAGACATCATCATTTTCAAGTTTCCCTTGGATCCCTCGCAAAACTACATAAAGCGGTGCGTGGCAGTGGAAGGACAGAAGCTAAAAATAGTCGATAAACAGCTATTCGTGGACGGCAAACCGGTGCCTCTTCCCGAACATGCGAAATTTGAGGACTACAGGGTTTTTCCCCTTAGCAATAAAGGCATCTGGGGACGTAACTTGCGGGACAATATGGAGTTAATAGAGGTTCCCGAGGGCATGTTGTTCATGATGGGTGATAATCGCGATAATTCCGCGGATTCCCGTTTCTGGGGTTTCCTCGATCGAAAGCTGCTCCAGGGCAAAGCCATGGTCATCCACTGGTCCTGGGAGCCGGATGAAAACGCTCCCCGGGTATCATCGACGGACCCACTTTCGTACATCAAGAGTATAGCATATAATATCTACCATCTGCCGGATCGTGTTCGCTGGAAACGGTTGGCCTCGATTATCAGGTAGTTATTCTTCGAGTTATTAATATTAATAAGTAGCCGATTCCAATCTATGTTAAGATACATGGATTCAGAAAACATAATAGTCCCTATTCTTAATAAGAGCCTCATAATCCATTTAATCAAAAATATATTGACTGGCAGTATCATTTGTCATAATAGAAGGAAAAATGTGGGAGGAACTTTGAAGAAAACAATTACTTTAGTAATGATCGGCGTTATTGTCGGTGTGGCCTGGTCGCCATCTGCAGCGTCAGTTGTTTCCGGCAATTTCTATACAGAGTTCTACTCGTATCGTGTGAAGTTGCCGGAGGATGAATTGCAGCTGAGATCGCAGCAAGGTCTCAGGCTAAATGTAAGAGATGCCATGACACCGGGGCTGTCTTTTTACGTTCGCGGTCGAATCGCATCCGACATTTCGAACAAACTTACAAACGATCCGGACTTTCGGGTTTACGGCGCATATCTGCAATATACGTGCAAAAGAAAAATCGCCTCCGTTCGAGCCGGAAGACAATTCATCTATGAGGGTCTGAGCTCCTTAACCATGGATGGAATCAGACTAAGATTCAGCCACAGGCGGTGGCTTTCGGTGGTTGGATTTGTCGGCACTACTCCCGGGCCATCGTTTTTCTACTACGATGAAATTAATGAATGGAAAGATGGTAACGCCTGGGGCGGAAGACTTCAGATCGGCGCCATTAGCGACCTGAAGCTGAATTTTTCATACTTTGAAAAAGGCTTCCAGGATAACGTGGATTCCAGGCTCGCCGGTTTCGATGCTCGCTTTAAGAGGAACCGGTGCTCCACTGAACTGCGCCTCGACTACGATATGCTGTTTGAAAGGATAAAGCTTTTCAGCATCAGGCCGCGTTATAAACTAAAAGGCGGGCATTCTGTCAGATTGGAATACACGTATCGCAAACCATCATTCGGCCAGAGCAATATTTTCTCGGTTTTCAAATCCAGGCCCTATCATCAGGTGCGATTAAACCCGGTTTGCAAAATCAGCCCCTCTCTTTACGGCTCGGGATCATTCTCCTACACTAAATACAACGATGACAACCAGTTGAATGTCAGGGTCGGCGGCTCGTACAAAGGTCAATCCGCAGGAGTGGTTTTCGCCGATGGTCATGGAGGAGTGAAGTTGGGCGTCTACGGCTTTGTAAATCGTCAGGTGAATAGTAACACGGTGTTTTACGCCAGGGCTGATATGTACAATTACAAGCTCGATAGCGACCAGGAAAACTCGAATTCATCAATCTCTACGACCATAGGCGGAAAATATGAAATTCTCACCGGTCTTGATGTCAGGGCTGAGATGCAGATCCTGTCTAATATCCAATATGAATACGATACCAGGTTCTATATCAAGGCAGCTTACAGCTTCATCTCCGAAGAGCACTCGGGCGATAAAAAAAGAGGTGCAGCAAGATGAATACAGTATTAATAAACATCATCGGCGCTTTAATATTTCTGGTGATTAAGCCGGCGGAATTAGGCATAAGATTCGACCATGAAGCGCATTTCTCTGAGCGAGAAATTAGCTGCACTTCCTGTCATAGTTCTGCAACCAGCAAGTTTGCCGAGGATAAGAATACCCCCACACACGAAAACTGTGTGGATTGTCATGCCATCGAAAAATCTCCTGAAGACTGTGCCGTCTGTCATTTGGATCCCATCGAACCATCAGGGATCACCCTGATGGAGCGAACTATCATATTTTCACATGAGGCTCATATGGTATCCCCGGTAACCGATCAGCTTTGTCTTTCGTGCCATGCCGATGTCGATAAGCAAAGATCTCCCTTGAATTCCACAAATTACCCGTCTATGCGGGATGCCCAGGCGTGTTTCCGATGTCACGACGCCGTTACCGCCCCGTCTAGATGCACCACATGCCATCCCCGTGAGGATGAGGTTCGCCCGCTTTTTCATGAGCCCGGGTGGAAGCATGAACATAAGTTTACGGCCGAACTTGGCGGGGAGAATTGCGCTCCCTGCCATCATTCGGAGACATTCTGCAGCGAATGCCACGCGGGCGATAACCTCGTGGAAAATATTCACGAACTGAACTACCGGTATACCCATGGCCTCGAGGCCAACGGTAGGGAACATGAGTGCCAGAGCTGTCATGAAACACAGACATTCTGCGCCACATGCCATCTGGCAGAGGCCGACAGACCTCTAAGCCATATCAGAGCCGGCTGGCTCCTTGAGCATGGTGAAGCTGCCGAAAACGATATCGAAAGATGCGCTGCCTGCCATTCCACAGACTCGCCAACATGTGCCCGATCAGGTTGCCATCTCGACAATGATGGCATTCAAGGAACAGATGCTTCAATACATCCCGGATCCATAGACGATCTGGGGCACGGGCCCTGGCATGGCGATCCGGGCTTCCAGTGCTTCTCCTGCCATGCGAACACAGAGAGCGCAGGAGTTGGATTCTGTGGTTATTGCCACGGCGCCCAGGATTGAAATCACGGTGGTGTTGGAAGTTACTTCAGATACTACCAGAGAGGAATTTTGCTTGAAATAGAAACCCTGATCTGTTTATTTGCGTCTTGAGATGGGTTTAAGATTGGTTCTTGACGGGCTGGCCAAATCATATCCTGGCCGGCCCGTTTTTTCAGGTATAAGTGCTGATATCAAGCAGGGTAAACGGCTGGTTATAACAGGCCCCAACGGTTCCGGTAAGTCTACTTTGATGAGAATAATCTGTGGATTCGTCAGGCCTACGGCAGGCAAAGTAACGTTTAATATTGAGAATCGGAATTTATCTCGTCTGGAAATCAGGCCGCATATCGGTCTCGTCTCCCCCGATCTGGTTCTTTACGACGAGTTGACGGCACTTGAAAACCTGATGTTCTTTGCGGGGGTTGCGGGGTTGCGATTTCCAATCGATGATCTGTTTGCGCGGCTCGATCGAGTCGGCCTGCATAATCGCGGACGGGATCTCGTCGGATCCTACTCATCGGGGATGAAGCAACGCTTAAAGTACTGCCTGGCTCTCTTGCGAGATCCGGAACTCCTCCTTCTGGATGAGCCGACCGCCAATCTCGATGACGAAGGCAAGAGCCTTATCGGAGATATCATAGAATCGCATGAGGGTGTTCTTGTTATAGCCACCAACGAACAAACGGAATTGAGGTATGCAGACGAAATCATCAGGCTCGGTCAGTAAATCGTTCGCTGTTTTCCGGAAGGACATCAAAAGCGAGCTTCGCACCAGATATGCCATAAATGCCATATTACTGTTTGCGGTTGTTACAGTCTTCGCGGTATCGTTCGCCATGGCCAGGACCGGCGGGAGAATGGAAACCGTTTTTCAGGCATCACTGCTCTGGATCGTAATATATTTCTCATCCCTATCCGGGCTGGCTCAAAGTTTCATCAAAGAGGAGGAGTCCGGAACAGCCGCTGCCCTGCGTCTTTACAGTCCTGCCGGGTCCGTTCTCGGAGGAAAACTGATATTTAATCTGGTGTTGCTGTCGGTGATGAATCTGATTACCATCCCCTTGTTTTCTATCTTTTTAAGTCTGGAGATCGCCAACTACCCTCTTTTCCTTTCAGTTATTTTACTCGGCTCGCTCGCGATGGTAGGAACCACAACGCTGGTAGCGGCCATCATCTCGAAGGCATCGGTGAAGGGCGCTTTGTTCGCGGTATTGTCATTTCCTTTGATCCTGCCGATCTTGATGATGGCGATTTCCGGCACGAGAAAAGCGTTGACACCTGATATAGCCTTTTCCGCTGCCAGAATGGAGCTTCAAGTTCTTGCCTCCTACCTGATTGTTATGACAGTATTAGGTTTCTTACTTTTTGATTCCGTATGGAACGATTAATATTGCCAGGGTTAACACCCTGAATAACAAGGACTTAATAGGCCATTTTCAGGGAATTTGACATTGCAGATTTTATCGAATATTATTAGTTTTGCGAAACAAAGCGAGAGCGAACTTGATTAGAAGATGTTGAAAATGTGGTGGAAGATTTTAATACTGGTAGTGATCACGTGGGTCTGTATTGGAGCCTGGATTTTCCCTCCCCCAACGCCTGTCAGGGATAATCCCGAGGTCTTCAGGATAATATATTTTCATTTTCCTATGGCGATAGGGACGGTGGTGGCATTCGGCACTGCGATGTATTTTTCAATCAGGTACCTTTCGACAAGAAACTTAAAATACGATTTAAGAGAGGCATCAGCTGCGAAATTGGGGATAATCTTCTGCATCCTGGCCGCGGTATCAGGGTCGATTTTCGCTAAGAACACCTGGGGATCGTACTGGAACTGGGACCCCCGGCAGACATCGATATTCATGCTGCTCCTAGTGTACGCCGCTTATTTCGCGCTTAGATCCGCGGTCAGCGACCCGGACCAGAAGGCCAACCTTTCGGCGGTTTATTCCCTGTTTGGATTTGTGGCCACCATATTTTTTATCTTTATAATGCCGAGAATTATGCCGGGCCTGCATCCCGGAGCGCCACAACCGACCGGCGCCAGCGAGGGCTCAATCATAACATTCTCATTTAAAACCGCCATCGTTTTGATACCATCGGTCCTGGCGCATGTCGGTTTGTTTTTCTGGATCAATAAATTGGCAGTCGATATAGACGAAACAAGCAAGGAGTTGTCAAATGGCTAATTATATACCAATGTTCGTAGCCCTACTGGGATGGTTGACCCTCTGGGGTTATCTCATATCCCTTGATTTTAAAGTCAGAAAGATGAAAAAAAATGAATAAAAACGCGAGGACAGCAATAGCCATAACGGTGGTGGTGATTGCCGCCGGCGTTGGTCTCTGGTCGCTGATCGGTGGCGGCGGAGTCACTCCCTACGTGGGATTCACCGAGGCCCGGGCAGCCGGCAGCAACGTACAGGTTATGGGTGAAATACTCCCCACCGGCACCGATTACGATCCGACGGAAGGAACGTTTTCGTTCTTCATAACCGATGATACCGGTGATAGAATGAAGGTGGTCTATGGCGGCACCAAGCCCGGCAATTTCGACCAGGCCACATCGGTTGTCTGTATCGGACGGTACTCCGACGAAACATTCCACGCCGATAAGCTCCTGGTAAAATGCCCCTCAAAGTACCAGGATGAACTTCTGCAGCCAGGCGCATAACATCAACCGGGCGGATCTGGCAAATACATCTTCGATCATGAGGCAACCATGGAAATAGGCAACTTCTTCCTGGGCTGGGCCGCCATTCCTCTGATCCTGTGCATGGCGGGTTATCTCCTGGTGGCCGTCGGGGTAAGGGAGTTTCGTTTAAGCTCCAGGATCATATACTGGTTACTGTTCGGGATGGTATCAATAGCCATCATCAACCTTCTTCAGCTATTTCTCACCGACCAATTTCAGTATTCCTATGTGGCCAGCTATTCCTCGAGCGATTTGAGCAATGAGTGGCCGCATTTCTACAAATTAAGCGCTCTATGGGCGGGTCAACAGGGCACCTTTCTTTTGTGGCTCGTTTTCGGCCTGACGATGGGATTCTGGGTCAAGGCCAAAGCCGGGGAAAACGAGGGCTGGGTGATGTTTTTCTATATCCTCGGCCAGACTTTTCTTCTGGTGTTAACCATAGTCTCCGATCCATTCGAAAAACTGAATTTCATTCCGGTCGATGGCCAGGGATTAAACCCCTTACTGCAAAACTACTGGATGCAGATCCATCCGCCCATAGTCTTCATAGGGTTTGCAGCCGCCTGTATTCCATTCGCATTCGCCATGGCTGCCCTGGCTACGAATAGATACAACGATTGGGTAAGGCAGACTATGCCCTGGGTTGTTTTCACGGTGGCAACACTCGGTCTTGGAATCTTTCTCGGAGGCTACTGGGCGTATGAAACTCTCGGCTGGGGCGGCTATTGGGCCTGGGACCCTGTGGAGAATGCGTCGTTGATTCCGTGGCTGGTCGGTATCGCGCTGGTTCATGGCATGGTAGTCGAAAAATCTCGCGGCACCTGGAGGCGAACCAACCTTTTTCTTGCAATCACCCTCTTTCTTCTGATTATCTACGGGACATTCCTGACAAGGTCGGGCGTGCTAGCGGATTTCTCGGTGCATTCCTTTGTCGACCTCGGATATAACAACTTCCTCTGGGCCTCGATTATCGTCATGGGATCAATCTCATACGGACTCTGGGCCTATAGGGCCTATAAGATGAAAGTCGCATCCGCAGCCGGCACTGAGATCCTGTCACAGGAATTCTCAACCTTTCTGGCGATGGTGCTTCTTCTGCCATTCACACTGCTGGTGCTGTTCTGGACCTCGTTTCCTCTGGTCACGAGTATGATGTCGAAGATCCCGCTTCTTTCAAAGATATCTCCGACGCCCGCGGCCATCGATTCCGGCAACTACAATATACTGGGGCTGATATTCGCGACCATTTTCGCCGTCATTCTCGGCTTCAATGCCCTCCTGGGATGGAAAACGACCGATATCAAACTCTTAAAAAAGAAATCAATCCTGCCTGTCGCTATGGCTCTTCTGGCGGCGGTGATAATCACACTACTCGGATTTCAGAAAATAGCCCAGTTCTGGACGGATGGCGGAACCGGAGAGTTAACCGCGAAAGTGATTCTCATGGCCTCTCTCTATTTTCTATTTCTTTTCGCTGCCGTCTTCGCGCTCGTAACAAACCTGATATTTGTAATCAAAAAATGCAGGGTCAGCCTCTTGAGGGCGGGCGGATATTTCACTCACCTCGGTTTTTCAATTCTCCTGATAGGTTTTATTTTCTCGTCGACTTTTGGCAGTTCCCGGAAGCTATCCATTTCCGAAGGTGAATCCGGATTTGCTCTCGGTTATGCAATAAAATTCACGGGCACGGCCCGGACGGCGCCCAAAGAAGAAACGGCGTATTTTGAATTGAACAAAGACGATAACACAATTTACGCCTCCTCAATATCGAAGGAGGTGCGTCGGGGAGATCGGCTGCAATATGTCAGGACGCCGCATATAACGAAATTCCTTTCCCACGATCTCTACATCTCGCTGGAAAATCTTTCAGATCCGGCGCCCGATGATGTCAGGCCTTTCGAACTCCACGCCGGAGAGGCAAAAAGAATATTCGGCAAAACTGTCATCTTTGAAGGATACGATTCGGAAAAGCAGGCGCGTAAGCTGGCGCAGGCTCAGCCAAGGATATTTCAACTTGCCAAGGGCGAATCATATAATCTCAATGATGCCGTTATAACCTTCGAAGCATTCGAAATGGGTCAGCATCAGGAGGGCATGACCGGAGGTATCGGCGCCAGGTTAAAAGTCGACTACAACGGTAAGACATTTACAATCATCCCCACTTACGTGCCCACGCAAGGAGCGGCATTCGTCTCGGAACCGGAAAGAATCCCATCCGGCGGCTATATTAGACTGACAAAGATTTTGGCTGATGCCGGTTCGGTTCGTTTTTCCTTTTCCCCGACTGAAAAGCCACCCGATATTGATGTGGGCGCAATCGTCAAGGTGGTATCCGGGCCGGATACCATGATCGCTATGCCAATATACAATCCTTCACAGGGTCATGGAGATAAGGCTACGGTCATGCTCCCGGATGGCAGCAGCTTGTTTTTGCTCGATCTGCAGGTCGATGAAAATCTGGCTCATTTCGTCTTAGAACCCGCTACCATGCCCCTTTTGGCCTCCATCGCGATTTCCACCAAGCCGATGATTAATCTGGTGTGGATCGGCTTCTTGATGATGGTTGCCGGAGCGGTGGTTGCGGTTTTCAGGCGGATGTCCGAAAGCAGGAATAACGGGTGATAGCACCCAGAGGCCCCTGGCATAACTAATTGAATCATAATATCTTATCGGGGAATTGGCTGAGCGAGCAACCACATAAGCAAAAATCACATAAGAATCGTTACTCCGCGCCTATATGCTGGTAAGTTTTGCTTGACATAGAAGGACCATAGTAGTATATTGAAATCAGCATGAAGCTAATCGCAAAAATAAGACCCCAGAGACGCGAAACAGGATTGACTCAGGCTGATCTCGCGGCCGAGGTTGGAGTATCGAGGCAAACGATAATTTCTATAGAGAAGGGCACCTGCGTGCCTTCGACTTTTCTGGCACTGAAGCTGGCGCGAGTTTTGAAGAGACCTGTTGAAGAATTATTTACTATAGCAGAATAAATACCTAAAAATCGCTGACAGGAGGAGACGTGAGACGATTATTATTCACGGTATTTGTAATTGTATTCATATTCGGAATCGCCGCTGCCTATGCAGGCGGTGAAGGATGTCCTGCGGCTGTAAAAGCCGCATGTGCCGGTAAAGAGTCTGCGGCCAAAAAGGCCGGTTGCCCCATGAGCAAGGCCAAGGCTGAGACCACCGAGGCTGATGCGCATTCCGGGGAAGAATCCAAGGCGAAGCGGCATTGTCCGGATGTAAGCGGCAGAGCGAACCTGAAGGGATTCCATGAGGCCATGCATCCCATGCACATGGCGCTGATGGGAGAGAATTTCGAGGAGTTGCACGAATGCCTGCCGGACCTTGTCAAAGCCTCACAGGCTCTGGCTGATTACAAATGTGACGGCTACGAGAAATGCTCCGAAGCCTGCAAGAAAGGCTTCGATGGCAAAAAGGCCGAATTTTTAGAATCGATCGACATGCTGGCAGAGGCCT
>CBDVBL010000040.1:0-9704 GCA_965372205.1 uncultured bacterium | reverse complement strand
CACGCCGTGTTTTATGACTGTTGATTACGTCGATTCGGACGCGTTTTAGAAGGCAATTAATAAGAATACCTGCGGCATTCTTGTGGAGCCGATGCAGGGAGAGGGAGGCATGTATATCCCGCAGGACGGTTTTCTAAAACGGTTGAGGGAAATTGCCGATAAACATAATCTACTGCTCGTATTCGATGAAATCCAGGTGGGGTTGGGGCGCACCGGCAAGATGTTCTGTTTCGAGCATGAGAATGTTATCCCGGACGGCCTGGTATTGGGCAAGGCTATATCAGGGGGAGTGCTGCCGTTGTCGGTCTTCGTTGCCAACTCCGATCTTATGGATATGGCATTCCAGCCGGGTTCCGACGGCTCGACCTTCGGGGGATATCCTCTCGCCTGTGTGGCCGGTAACGCCGCTTTAGATGTAATCAGCGAGGAGAAACTGCCTGCCAGGTCTGCTGAGAACGGGAAGATCTTGAAAAAGAAGATCATGGAAATAGCAGGCCGATCGCCGCATGTCAAAGAGGTGCGAGGGCGAGGTCTGTTCATCGGTATCGAGATGAAAGACGGCAATGCTATCTCTTACTGCCGCAAGCTGCTCGATCTGGGAATGCTGGCCAACGACAGTCATGGCCACACCATCAGGATTTCGCCGCCATTGATCATAAACGATAGCGAAATAGACTACCTTGTGGAGCGGCTGGAGAAAGTGCTCATTGAATGAAACGTCCTATAACGGATGACCGGGCGATTCCCATTGGGAATCGCCTTTTTTAACGGCGGTCAGTGGTGTCGGCTGGGTAACCGACGTTAAGTTTCGAATTTCCCATCTACTTTGCTATTGATCCTGACTCAACCCGGCCTTTACTCTGGATTTGAGGGAAGGAATGGCAATGTGATCGTCGGCCGGCGCCAGCCTCAGCGAGCCCGGACAATCGTCACAGCCGGATGCCTCAACATCGCCCCTGTAGGCTCCGATCTCCTGAACCACGTCGCTAAGTTCGTCGGGAGTGCAGTTGCCGTTGGGATCGGCTTCGGCAGCAAAAGTATCTCCGTGCGGCGGGCAATCGCAGACATAATACGGCTCCACCGAACCCCTGTACATGCCGATCATGGCAATCACATCCGCCAGCTCCAGCGCGGTGCCGTTGTGGTCGCAATCGCCCGGAATGTAGGCGCAATCTCCGCCCTGCGTCGTCCTGGTAATCTCCCAGACCGACGTCCAGGCCATGAAAACCCTGCTGGTGTCGGTCGGGTCTATCAACGTATATGCATACCCATGCCAGACTCGTAAACCATCATTGAAATCCTCCCAGAACTGTCCGCCGTCGTGAGATTGGAATATTCCCCGCCCCGAGGAATAAACAAAAACATTGTTGTTATTATACGGATTAATGGCGATACCGCTGGTGTAGAAGTAGCTGCTCCTGGGGAGATTATTACTTATATCCTGCCATCTCTGCCCGCCGTCGGTTGATTTGAGTATTCCGTGAAATCCAGGGTATCTACCTACCATATTTATATAGACGATATCCGGGTCGACCGGATCGCAGACAATAGCCCTTACCCAATCGTCATAGGGTAAACTATCCAATAACTCCCAGGTCTCGCCGCCGTCTGAGGATTTGTATAGATTGGGGGAAGTATCACCTGCGAAGACAAGATCCGGATTCGCAGGGCTGACATCAAGACTTCTGAAGTAAGTAATCGGCAACCCTCCCCCGCAAAGCGACCAACTCTCGCCGAGGTCGTCGGAGAAATAGAGGCCCGCGTTTGTCGCCATAAACAGACGGCGCACGCCTCCGCCATAGTCGGCTATACTTATTTCTACTGGGAGTTTATCGGCGGGAAGCCCTTGCGTAAATGACTCCCAACTGGCGCCGCCGTCGGTGGAACGATACAAAGCGCTCATATACAATCCGCCGTCATCGGTTCCATAATAACCCACATACACATATGATGGATCAAACGGATCGACCTCGACCTTATTTACGCTTGGCCATGCAGAGGGAAAACTAATATCGATATATTCCCAACTATCCGCCCCGTCGATAGACATATAGAGTCCATTCCCCGTTGTGGTATATAAGGTATCGGGATCGCGCCAGTTGGCCGCTATATCGGTGCATCCGGCGCCGGTAATATTGTAGCTGATCTTCTCCCAACTGTCGCCGTTATCGATTGATCGGTAAATACCGCTGGAGTGGCGACCGAGGTATATGATGCCGGTTACAGAATCGACAGCCACCGTCTGCGCCCGAGGGTTTATGCCTACGATACCCTGGTTTATCTCCTCCCAACTCAGGCCGCCGTCGAGGCTCCTCAAGAGCCCGTTGGCATCGGTGCCGACAAAAACCGTATTATGGTCAACCGGCGATACTGTAACGCCATGTATCCTGTTTTTATGCAAGTCAGGCGGAGTTATGTCTACCCAGTATTCTCCTCCGTTGGTTGACTTCATCAGAGCTCCGGGGGGATCTGTTATGTAGCGGCACGAACGGCCAAAATAGACAATTTCCGGGTCAACCGGGTCGACACCTATGCTTAAAGCGAACACGAAGTCGTCAGGGTGGCCGAATGTCATGTTGTTATGGATATTTTGCCATGTTAAACCGGAGTCGGTACTCTTCCATATCGTCGCGTCCTCAATAGTAGTGTTAGCCCCCGAATAAATTATATTGGGTCTGACGGGATCGGCTACTATCGGTTTGGGCTGGCCCGGTATTGGGGACATTTCTTGCCAGGACCGCCCGCCATCGGTAGATCTCAAGGCCGCACTCATATGGCCCACAAATATGACCGGTGGATTTTCCCGGTTAATCTCCAGACTCCAGTACTGGACATCGGGGTATGGAAGGGACATTATTTTAGACCAGTTTTGTCCCGCATCGGTACTTTCGTAAACGCCTCTTGTGGTTGCGGCAAACATGGTATCCGGTCCGAAGGGATGAATTTTCAACACCCGTACTTGAGTCGAAGAAGGGTAACCATCGAGCGTATCGCCTAATAACGACCATTCCCCGCCGCCATCGGTAGTCTCGTATACGAAATTTTCAAGGGTTCCGATAAAAATCCTCTGGTTATCGAATGGATGAATGGCAATAGAATAGATGGAAGCGTCATGCGGCCCGCTGGTAGACCAGTTGTCCTCATCGGCGAGGGCGGGGGCGAAATAAGCAGCCACGAAAAACGCGGCGCACACCACGATACCGATCGTTTTCAGTTTTTCCATTTTCAATCTCCTCTCTTGCGTTGTTCATCGGTTGTTGTTCATCGGTTCCAGTGCCGTCTTCCACCTGTCTGCCGACCTGCATTTTTCCCAGCCCCTGAGCCTGGCGGTTTGCTTTTTGATTCTAATTATTTTACATGGTGTCGGGTTCGGAGACCCGACACCACAAAAGTATGCATAAGGGACCCTTACATTTATTTCAATAAATCCTCCAGAACATGAAAATCCTCGGCCTGCTCCCACAACGTATTGAATAGTATTTTCAGACCTTTGGCTAAAGACGAGTGTTCTATAATTTGTGTCGTAAAAGATGTGGCAGAGGAAACCGGATCTTTCAACGCCAGCATAATAGTTTTTTCATCGAAGATAGCCATTTTCATCGGTAGTTCATTGATAACGCGTGTTTCATCGCTACCCTTTGTGGTTCTAAGTAAATTCTCCAGTCTTTCCCGGATTTCTTCTTTGGTTCGAGGAATCTCATGGATGCTTTTAAGTTTTACGATTCCCTTTTCGCCTATATCAGCCTGTTGCTCCATTTCTTCTATGCCTTGGCTCCTATCACTGGAATAGGGCGGCTTTGAAAAACCGAGTATTTCTTCCCTGGCTTGCGCGACTAAATCCATGAACCTTTTATGGACCTGATAAGGGTCTTTTATGATCTCGATATATTCCAGGGGATCGGAATTAATGCCTTTGCCATTTACGGCTGATTCGAATTTTCCCTTCAATGTCAAGGTTACGTTATCAATCTTTTTTTTCAAATGACCGTAGCGGTTCTCGTTCTGGATCGTAAGCTTTTCGCCAAATGAATCGGGGTCGGCGGCGCTGTATTTTTTTATCCGTCCGGGCTTCAGAACCGCCAATCCATCCGCCAATAGAGTGTCGAGTATATCGTAGGCACGAGCTCTGGGAACCAGTGAAAGCCTGGAGATCTCGCTTACCGAAAGGGAATCGCGCTCCAAAAGCGCTAAATAGACTTTCGCCTCATAGCTGTTTAGCCCCAGATCTTTGAGTTCTTCTATCAATACCTCGCTCATTATCCATCCTCAATTGTTACCGCCGGTGGGCGGAAGGGCTTTCTTAATCGAACTACTACTGCCAGTAATGACAAAATAAATATATTCAATATTTCTGCGTTGTCAAGAGAAAAATTGCTGTTTTGGTCTTTTTTTTGAAAATAATTTTATTGACAGCGGCGGCATACTCACCCGCCTCTGGCGAGAAAACACGCCGCCCGCTGCCGCGAAACGCCCGCTAAAAAATCTCCAGCCAGATCCTCTTTATCGGCCAGAATACCAGACTTGGAAAAGCATGTAATTGAAATGGCCACAGGAAGAGCTTTCTTTATCGATATACATGCGGTTTCTACGACCGTATACCCGACCATAGCCCCGAATTTCCACTTGCTGCGCAACGAAATAATCTTGAGAATCAACCATTTCATACACGCTTGTACTATCGATGCGAAAGTAGATTATAGTATTTCCAACTGCCGGAGTAAACACGAAGCTGAAGGAGTATTCCAATTTACTACAGCCTTCGACGGAATACCACTCTGTTGAGTCGGGGAGGTTACAGTCCGAATCTACCGATAGACTCTCATACGGGCATATCGAACGGCCTTGCGAATTTCCTATGCTTGTTGAAGCGAACACCAAAATTAAAATACAAACCCAATACCTCATTTCTTCCTCCCTTAAAACCGGTTGCAACACTGAGAATTGAAATAACCGACATAAGATGGCGCCCTATTTATCACCCCCCGGCTTGAACCGGGGGGTAATCCATTAAGATAATGGTTGATGAGAGGGAGCTATTCCGATTGGTTAAACACCCTGAGATCCATGTCCGTCCAATGGCCCGTGTCGCCGCTAACATCGATCTTAAGCTGGTAGTACTGGCTTAATCCGAAGGTTCCGGAATCACTGTTTTCAACCCTCTGACTTTCCTTATAATCCTTAGAATCTTCCTCTACATGTACATCACTTCCGAGCACGTAGGCGTCAACTTCGGTTCGCCCGCTGCCAGGGGTAAAAGTCAAATCGAAAGTCCAGTCAAACGTTTGGCAGCTACCGATCAAATATTCAGCGCTATATTGAGGCATCTTGTCGGTGTCAGCCTTGTCTAGCAGCTCCCTGGGGGTATCAATGCACTCGCTCCATGCCGGGGAGGCCAGAGCCAAAACTAGTATTACGGTTAATAAATACCGCATTTTTTCTCTCCTTGAAAAGTTAATTAATGTTTACAGGTTAACTTATACAGGATCAGGCCGGGCGCAGGCGGAGACCGCGCCCTCCTGTTTATGCGGCGAGAGTATTTCGCCCCCCTTAAAATTTTGCCCCCCTTTTAAGACGTTCCGGCTATTTCCTGTCTCCTGAACTATCTATGGCCGCTTAAGGTCGGGGGTTCGCAACCCTCAATTCTTCCGGAGCCAGGCCAACCGGCAGGACGTCGCTCCCGTTTTTCCCACGGCGATCCGACAAGAGGGAATGGTTAAGTTCGCCAGCCCTCCAAGTCCTGCGGTGTGATGCTCCGGAAAACCTTGAACTAGAAAAACCCCCCAAAGCAACCCCCCTTCAGTCAGCAAGGAAGATCGCCATATCTATAAAATCTGTCAATACTACTTTATTGCGTAATTAATGCGTTTCTAAAATACGCATCGGAGGTTGTGTATCGTGATACCTATGGGTTGTGTCTATCCCGGAATTTTGCCTTTCTAGCATTTTTCTGGGCAAGGTCCTCTAATGTTGTGGATTTGACCATTGATTCTGATTAAATTCGGTCAATGCGCTCCAAACCAAGCAAGAACGATCTCTTCATAAAGGATTTTATCCCCAGGGTCAGCCGGACGTTCGCCCTTGCGATCAGGTTTCTGCCACGGGGCCTGAGGGATTCGGTATACACATCATACCTGCTGTGCCGGGTCGCCGATACGCTGGAGGATTCACCGCATCTTAAAAGCGATGAGAAATATGCACGATTGTCTTATCTGAAAGATCTACTCGCAAGAGCATATCGAGGCGAATGCATCTCGGAGGCGGCGACGGTATCTCTATATGATTCCATTAATCCCGGATATGGCGACGATCACCGGCTGCTTGTGGAATCATCGAAGCTGTTTGAGATACTGGCGTCGCTCCCTGCCGCTCACAGACCGATCATCTATCGCTGGGCGGGAGAAATGGCTGAAGGGATGGCTGAGTATTCGCGCCTTAAATCCGCTAAAGATGAAACGATTGCGGCTCTTAATGATGTAGAGGATTGGAACCGGTATTGCTATTATGTCGCCGGTACCGTCGGGCATATGCTGACGGAGTTGTTTATACAGCACTATAGCCTCGATGGGGAAACAGCATCGGAATTGCTGAAGCTGGGTAATTCCTTCGGGCTCGCGCTGCAAAAGGTCAATGTCATAAAGGACGTCCCGGTCGATCGGGAAAGGGGAATGTGTTACCTGCCCATGGATGTGATGAAGAAGCATGGCTTGACGCCCTCTGCACTCGGGAATCCGGAAAATGCTCAGGCAGTTACGAATTTTGTATGGGAATTGTCAGATTTGACCGCGGTGCATCTCGATGATGCCATCCGCTACACCACCCTCATTCCCCACCGTTACCGTGGGGTGCGGATGTTTCTAACAGTCCCGATATTTCTGGCCACGGAGACTTTGAATCTGATCAAAAGCAAACCTTTGCAATCCATGGCCGGGCCACCGGTCAAGCTGTCGCGCAGAGATGTAACCCGCCTGGTGAAGGCCGCCACTTTGAGGATATCATCAAATAAATTACTCAAGCAATATTACGAAAGGCTGCGGGCGAAATCCCGATAGCAGTCAAGTGCGCAGGCGGTATCGGATCACCCGGTTAAAGACGCAGATCACTTATGAGCAGATTTGACAGCTTCACAGTAATTGATCTCGAAACCACGGGGTTGGACCCTCGAAATTGCGAAATCATAGAGCTTGGCGCTGCCCTATATGAGGAAGGCAAGCTGAAAGAGAAATTTTCCCAGCTTGTCAAGCCGTCATCTCCGATACCGGATGAGATAACCCGCCTTACAGGGATAGATGATGATATGGTTAAGGCGGCGCCATCCATTGATTCGGTATTCGGGGATTTTCAGAAGCGTTTAGAAAACTCGACCTGGATTGTGGGACATAACATATCATTCGATTTAGGTTTCTTAAGGTTCCATCAGGATAAAAAGGCCGCTGCCAAACTGGAGCCGCGAGTTCTGGATACCGGTGTTCTGGCCAGGATACTCTTTCCCCGGTTGCCACGTTACAGCCTGGCAACTCTTGTCAGGTATTTCAATATTGATCGTGTCACTGCCCATCGGGCTTTACATGATTGTCTGGCGACGGGTCAGGTATTTTTGAAGCTGATAATGCATCTGGCATCTTTGCCGGTATCGTCAAAGGAATCTATCGGACGGATGCTGGTTGGCAACCGCGATATAGATCTTTTCCGCAGGTCGCTGGAGCCTATTGAACCGATATCTTTGGATAAGCATGCCCGGGCCGAATATCCGGCGAAAAAATCACTGGAAACGGGCAAGCCTTTCGAGGATTATCCGGATAACGTCATAGGGACATCTCCTCCGGATTCTTACGAAGATTATATTGAAGTGAATGCAGCTGCGGTAGAAAACCATTTCCTTCCCGGGGGAGTTCTCGCAAATGCGATTTCCTCATACGAATATCGTCCTCAGCAGGCCCGCATGGCGGTTGAGATTGCCGGTGCCTTTAACAGGTCTGAATTCCTGTTGGCCGAGGCGCCGACGGGGATCGGAAAATCATTAGCTTATCTTCTGCCGGCGAGCTGGTGGACGTCATTAAACCGCGAACGCCTGATTATCTCCACCCAGACTAAAAATCTCCAATCCCAGCTTTTCTATAAAGACATTCCACAGATTCAAAAGGCCGTCGGTTTCCAATTCAAAGCTACATTGTTGAAAGGCCGTGGCAACTATCTGTGCCTCCTGAAATATCGCGAGCTCCTGGCAGAAGCTGAGGTCTCATTCAAAAAGCAGGATAGAGAGGCTCTCGGTTCCCTGGTGCTGTGGGCGAAGCATACCAGGACCGGTGATATCTCCGAATGTCACGGTTTCAATCCTGCCAGGAATTATTACCTCTGGAGCCGTATATCTTGCGAGGGGAGTTTTTGTCTCGGGCAGGCATGCCAATTTGCGAATGAGTGTTTTCTTCTTAAGATAAAACGAGAGTCGCAAAAGGCCCAGGTGGTAGTGGTCAACCACTACCTGACTTTTGCAGATTTCGCCTCGGGTGGCGATTTAGTTCGTGATGCCGGCCATATAATCTTCGATGAGGCACATAATCTCGAGAAAGTTGCCGCATCATATCTTGGTTACAAGCTGGATAAGCGTTCTCTGGATAACTTCCTGACGGAAATGTACACCTCCCGGCCCGCACAATCGGGCTTTCTGATCGGTTTGAGATTTTCAGCATCTCAACACGAATCAGATAGTAAACTGGAGGGGGCGGTTAATTCGGTGATCGATTCCGTGATATCTTTAAACCAGAGTTCGGGTGATTTCTTCGCGGAGCTTTCCGAAAACCTGCGCGTCAAAATCGGGGGTAACGATGCCCGCGAAATACGGTATAAATCCGATGCCAATTTGTGCGATTTGCCCTCGCGAGAAGAGTTTATTACCGCGCTTAAGAATTTAGCCGATCGTCTTGACCGATTGATTGGATCAATAAGGGAAGCCGACGGTCTTCCGAAAAAAAGAGAATCGGTCATCAGATTGGAGGCCTTTGCCACTGATCTTAAGGGTTTCAGAGAGATGATATCCGATCTGCTTTATGCGGAGGATCCCGATTGTGTTTACTGGATTGAGGCACCCTCGTCCACAAAGTACTCTCCGAGGCTCCTGTCGGCTCCCCTTGAGGTGGGTAAGCTTCTGGATAAAGAGCTTTATGATCATCTGAAGACGGCCGTGTTCACCTCGGCCACTATGGCGGTAAATGGGAATTTCGATTTTTTCATTCGAAGGCTCGGATTGGACTTGGGATCAGGTGACCGGACTCTCTCGATAGGTCTCGACTCCCCCTTTGATATCGATGCCCAGGTGGCGATTGCGACCGCCGGTTTTCTGCCGTCGCCTAAGCAGGCCGACTTTGAACAGGAGGCATTCCAGACGCTTTCGGAAATCCTCACCTCCGACGCCAAGAAGACGATGGTGCTTTTTACGTCTCATCGCTCATTGAAGGCAGCCGTCGAACAATTAGCTCCCGGTTTGAACTCGGCTGGAATAGACTTATTTTTCCAGGAGGGTTTCCATAATACCGAGAGGATTTTGCGACGATTCAAATCATCGAAAAAGGCTGTTCTTTTCGGCACCGACACTTTCTGGGAAGGAGTCGATTTGCCGAGGGATCTGCTGGAGTTGTTTATTCTTTTTAAACTTCACATCACTGTTCCGGATAGGCCAATGTTCAAAGACAATCTTGAGAAAATAGAGC
>CBDVBL010000039.1:0-9825 GCA_965372205.1 uncultured bacterium | reverse complement strand
CTATTTCCGCGATTGCCGGCCAAAGTTATCTGGAGCCAGAAGCGGTGATTATCTTTTTCTGAATAATCGCGGCGGGAAGCTGTCACGTATGGGAATCTGGAAAATTTTAAGAAAATATGTAGACGCAACCGGGATAGCGAAAAACGTAAGCCCTCATACACTGAGGCATAGCTTCGCCACCCACCTCTTGATGGGGGGAGCCGACCTGATTGCCGTGCAGGAGCTTCTGGGTCATGCCGATATTGCAACTACTGAGGTTTATACCCATCTTGATAAAGATTTCCTGGTTTCGGAACATAGCGAATTTCATCCTCGGGAAAAATGGTGAAGGTTGATCAAAAGAAAAAAATCGATTCGGTGAAAGCCAAAGTTCCCAAACTGCACCTGGGACTTTGTCAATCAGGGATAGATATCGAGGAAAGATTGAGAAATCTGCAATTGGCCTTCGAAGTTGTGATCCATAGATTCGATACGCCCGATCAACTGTATGAGCAAAATCAACGTTCATATATGGATCTCGTCATGATAGCCGGCGGTAACGAGAAATCGTGGATAACGGACATGATCCGCAGAATAAAATCGCATTCGATCCTGATATATATACCCTTAATGGTATTCGCTACCGGCGGCGAAAAGGAATTAATCATATGCTCTCTAAAGGAAGGTGCGGATGATTTCATTTCGGAACCCTGGGATTCCGATATCATTTCGGCCAAGATCGGAATGTTGATCTTCCGTTCGCGACGCGATTTAAGCGTCAATCCCTCGTCCAGGTTGCCGGGACCCAATGCTATCGAATTCGAAATAGACAGGCGAATGAAGGTCGGCGAAGAGTTTGCAGTTTGCTACGCCGATATAGATAATTTCAAATCATTTAATGATTATTATGGCTATGTCTATGGCGACAAGATGATCAAGATAACATCACATATTATGCGAAATATAGTCCATGATCTAACGCCAAATGGCTTTGTCGGGCATATCGGAGGAGATGATTTTGTATTTATTATACCGTCCGAGACGGTGCATCAGATCTGCAAAAATATAATCGCCACCTTCGACCGTATGGCCCCGTTTCGCTATGCCGAGGCCGACAGGGAGAGAGGATGGATCGAGGTTCCTAACCGCAAGGGCGTTATGGAGCGATTCGAGATCCTTACTATATCGATCGCCGTACTGAACAATCAGAAAAGAATGTTCCAGCATCCCGGAGAGATGAGTCACATGATGGCGGATCTGAAAAAATACACCAAAACCCTGCCTGGCTCCAACTATATGATAGAGCGGCGTAAAAAGTATTAGTGGCAGGATAATCTTCGTCGAAAATATCAAAAACCGTAAAAAAGCTCTTGACCCTGTAGTATACTACAGAGCGTATAATTGTTAATGGAGGTATCGAAATGAAGCCGCTAACGATTGTACAGGTCGCGCCGGGCCGGCCTCGGTATTGAAATCGTAGAGAAGAGGAGAAAGTTATGGCCACCAAGAGGAAAGTAGAGATTTTCAGCGCTGGATGCCCTGCATGCAGTGAGGTGATTGAAATGGTCAACCGGTTGGCATGCCCATCGTGTGATGTGATCGTGCATGACATGAATGATTCCGAGACAGCGAAACGGGCCAGAAACCTGGGGATCCGAACCGTACCCGCCGTTTTGATAGATGGCAGGGTGGCTGATTGTTGCGTTAATCTGGGGCCGGACGAGACCGTTTTAAGAGCGGCCGGTCTCGGGAAGCCTATAACTGGCACATCTTGAAAAGAACATCTAGGCTGCGGGCTATTCCGCGAAATAAGATTTTCTTCACGATGTGATAACCTTCTCTTACGGGGAGGAGATTATCCGGTCTTGAGCTTTATGCGGCGCAGTGAGGAAAGAGGGGCAACTAAAACCGCCTCCCAATTTGCAGTATAAACAATTATGATGCTGTATTTATTCCGATGATACGCTGATCGGGGACGAATTATACCTTGAATAATAGGCGCCTAATATTTCCTGCCCGTGCGAAGGCAGAGATTCTATCTTTATCTTCGATTCGGCATCAACCTGGTATTGTCTTTTGCCATCCCACGAGAAACTCCCTTTACTCCTGACAACTACGGTCGAGTCGGACAAATCGACATCACCCCAGGTCACCGTATAGGTTGCACCGTTGTTAAAGTATTTTGGCGATAGGCCGCCCGCTTCGACTCGGCCATGACATTCTATATGCCATTTTGCGGCATCAAGACCGGCCCTGGCCGCTTGCTCGGCTCTCTTCATGGGATCCGGTGAATCAAAGAAGATTTCGGTTCGTCGCTCAGATCTCTCAGAATTCCTGGTAATAGTTGCCATAGTCAGGGTCGCAGCCACAAGCACTGCTAACGCCGAGGCTATCAATACAGCCGAATCTAATTTTATTTCGCCACGATTAGACATGCCAACACCTTTTACATAATATGCAATACACTGCAGATATTCCGTTTTTCTCCGGTGATTTCCTGCCCTTAAGGCCCTGAATTTCAAAGAGATACAGCATATTCTATATTACATAAGCGCAATTATGATGCCGAAGAATTATGGAGAATGGAGATATGAATACGGGCGTTTTTAAAATCTATTCAGACGCCCGCAGATGGATGGTTAAACGGTTACTTACAAACCGGCTACTTTTACAGCTGTGCCGTAAACCAGAAACTCCGCGGCTCCCTGCATAACGAAGGATGTCGAAAATCTGACGCCGGTGATGGCATTCGCCCCCAGGGCTTCAGCCTCGGCGATCATCCGGTCTAAGGCCTGTTCTCTTGCCTCAGCCATCATCTTGGTGTAGTCCCTGACTTCTCCCCCCACGATACCTCTCAAAGAAGCCATTATATCGCGCCCTAAGTGTCTGGCCCGGATCGTGTTTCCCCGGACCAGGCCGAGAACCTCGGTGATTTCCTTTGCGGGGAATTCATTGGTAGTTGCCAGAATCATATCTCCACCTCGTCGTATCTATCGTGTTTGCGGGAAAAGAGTCGCTCCCTGATGATCGAAATCAACAGGATTATCAATCCCAGAAGAAGCAAACCTACTCCCAGTTTCAAATATAGAGGTTCCGAAGGATCAAGGAAGAAATTATTGAGGATCTGCCAGGCGGCGAACGCCATCAGAATTATGGCGCCGATGGAAAGAAAGATCCATCCGATACCTCTTTCCACACGATTATAAATTTCCCGCCAATAGCCCGCCCAGAGCTTATCGGGAAGATCGAAATATTTCATATCGTCGGTGACCTCCTTCATTTTCTTCAACCTCGCATATTCTCTCCTGCAATCGGGGCAGGAGGTAATATGGTCGCTTGCTATTTTCTTCTCATCCGGATTAAGCTCGGCATCGACAAGCCCGGAAAGTAAAATCTTAGCCTGCTCACAGTTCATATCGCTACCCCCCTGCTCTCCAGAATTTCACGTAGCTTCTGCCGTGCGTAGTAAAGTCTCGACATGACCGAGCCCCGGGGGATTTCAAGAACCTTTGCCATCTGCTCATACGACATATCCTGGAAATGGCAAAGAATGATGATCTCCCTGGATTTTTCAGGGAGTTCCGCGATTCCCTCCCATAACTTCTGCTGGATCTTGGTTTTCTGAAATACGATATCCGGCCGCTGAGAAGTCGGCGCCGCCACCGTTTCGGTCATCTCGGTCGATGTTGTTACCGCCTGACGGTTCTTTCTCTGTCTTAAGTGATTCTTACACAGATTCGAGAGTATGTGGAAAAACCATACCTTGAATGGATATGACGAATCAAATCTGTTCAGGTGCTTATAGATTCTCACGAATGCTTCCTGCGATAGATCGTAAGCGTCGTCGGGATTGCCGACCATACTACGTGCGTATAGATAGGCCTGCTTCTGGTATCGCTGCACGAGTTTCCTGAATTGCTTGATCCTGCCGCCAAGGATCTGACGGATCAGAGTGTTATCGCTGACCTCTATTTCAGCGGCCGAGGATCCGATCATTTCCTGAACACTCATTCCGGTTATTTTGAGCGGGTATCCGTTCATCACGAGTTCCTTTGTTCCTTCCACGAAACAGATACCCGTCGGGGGCGGTTTTATTCGCTCAAAATTCGATTTTTTTCAAAATAAGTAATCGATTAGCGGTATTTCTCATACAGCTCTGTCTGATACGACGTCATAGGTATCCGGCGGCCCTCTATTATGACATCGGTGACCCTGGTCAGCGGCTGCAGCGGATCGCCATCAAAGATGGCTATATTGGCAATCTTGCCCGGCTCAATCGATCCCAGTTCCGGATCAACATTGAGAATCTGCGCCGGGTAGATGGTTATTGCTTTCAGGGCCGTGGAAAAGGAAAGTCCGTACTGGGCCGCGATCCCGGCCTGGAATCTTAAATCCCTGGAGTTGTGAGTACTGCCCGAAATTATCGCAAACTTCACACCCGCTTTGTCAAGCAGGGCGGCATTCTCGTAGATAGCTCCGAGATTCTCCATTGATGACGGCTGGGTAGTGATGGGACCCAGCAGAACGGGTATATTCTTCTTTCTAAGAATATCGGCTATCTTGTAGGCTTCCGTCCCATGCAATATTATAAGCTTAAGGCCGAATTCCTCGGCTACGCTCACTGCGGCGAGTATGTCGTCCTTCCTCTTGGCCGAGGCAATGACGGGTATGGTTTGATCAAGGGCAAGAACAATTGCCTCTTTTCCCAGATCGCGCTCCGGTAATTTGGGTTCTTTCAGGTCTTTTTTTCTTTTCTTTTTCGGAAGGTTCTGGTTGTCCTTATATTCCTTCAACTTGCGTTCATATTCGGTCCATTCATTTTTGTATTCCTGGGCAGCGATAAGTGCTTGCCTGAGCATGGCTACCAATCCCATTCTGGTATTGATCTTTTTTCGGGCACGCCAGCTACGGATTGGTCTCTCGCCGAAATTGAAGTGCAGGGCTGCCGGCTCTTAGACGGTCATCTCCTTAACTGTTGAGCCGAATAGATCTATAACGGCGCTTTGACCTGCGATTACGTTACCGATCCCGGGAGCCGAAAGAACCGTGGTTACGCCCTCGATACGGGTAATCGGGATAAGTTTGGATTGGGTGTTGATAGCGTCGATAACCCTGACCTCTGGCGTAAGCGGTCGGGATTTTTCCTCGGTATCCACGGTGGATTGCGCCTGGCTCACCTCAATCAAACCGAGCTGGTTGTAAGCATCGAATAGGCCTGGTGTGATCATTTTTCCTGCGGCCTCGATTATTTCCGCACCCGGCGGGATCTCGACATCCTTACCGACATCCGCAATGCGGTTATTTTCGATGATTATGATACCGTCCTCTATGATCCCGTCGGACATGGTGAAGATTTTGCCGCCCCTGATCGCCAGAATCCAGGCATGGGCGCTGACGCCTAATGTCAGCACCAGAATTGCAGTCAGGATAATTCTAATTCTCATAACCGGTCTCCAGCAAAGATGGTTCTTTTGATCTATCGAAGACGATTTCGCCATCGATGATAGTCATTTCGACTAAGGTGTAGATATTGAAAGGGTGGCCGGAGAAGATGGCGATATCGGCATCCTTGCCCTCCTCGATTGATCCGATCCGGTCCTCAAGTCCCAGAGCCCAGGCAGGGTTGATCGTCAGCGCTTCGAACGCCTTTTGCCGGTCCATCCCGTATCTGACAGCTTTGGCCGCGTCCAGCCACAGCCTCTGGATCTGATTGCCCGAATCCGAATGAAAAACCACGCGGACGCCCTTGGAAGCCATTATGCCGGGGGAATGCGGGATGCCATCGAAAGCTTCTATTTTGAAGCCCCACCAATCGGTCCAGGTACAAGCGGCTATGCTGCGAGAAGCCAGAGTATCGGCGATTTTGTAACCCTCAAGGGTATGTTCAAAGCTTCTAATCTGGAACCCGAATTCATCGGCAATTTCAATCATTTTGAGCATCTCATCTTTTGTATAGCAGTGCACGTGGACGAGAAATTTGCCCTTGAGAATATCGCTCAGAGCCTCCAGCCTGAGATTGCGCTCCGGCGGCTCGTCGTCCCTGTCTTTACTATTCTTCTTTCTTTCGGAGCGTTCCCATTGTTGAATATAATTGTTCGCTTTCGTGAACCACTCTCTCATCATGGCGAAATTGCCCATTCTTGTCGATGGCATCTTATTGCGCCTTCCATACACTCGCTTGGGATTCTCACCCAGAGCCATTTTCATTCCCGGAGGGGCGTCTTTTATTTTCATCTGCTGAGCCGTTAGACCGGGCTTCAATTTCAGAACGAATGTTTGCCCTCCGATCAGGTTGGCCGAGCCGGGCAGCGATTGGATGGTAGTTACTCCGCCCGCTATGGCGCGTTTAATAGCGGGATCATCGGCATTGAACGAATCCTCCGCTCTGACCTGAGGCGTAATCGGATCGGTGGCTTCGTTGCCGTCGCTATGTGCGGGAACTCCCGGCCACGCGTAGACCCCGATATGAGAATGGGCATCGATTATGCCGGGCATGACATACTTCCCGGCGGCGTCAATAACCTGCGCATTATCGGGCGGCTTGATATTTTCTCCGACCTTTTCGATTTTGCCATCTTTTAATAGCACGTCGCCGTTTTCAATAACGCCGCCGGTGACTGTTATCACGGTGCCGCCTTTTATGAGAATGGGTTGAGACGCAGCGAGCGTTTGGGATAGAAATATCCCGAAAAGTAAAATCGCTAAGGAGATTTTTTTGTTGTGCATAAGCGTTACCTGTTTATTCGATCATCTTTTACGGGGTTTTGCTAATCTAAACAAAGATATGGACAGTATTGCGAAAATTATTGCTGCCGCTACCATCGAGAGAGGCTCACCGAGGGGCAAATATTCCCACATGGTTGCCAGAGGAAGGCGCATGGCATCAAGCAGGAAATTCTCGCCGGCCATCGGGATAATAGCCGTTACCGCCAGGATAATTCCAATGACGCCAACTCCGGCCACCAGCCCCGATGAGAACAATACGCCGTTATCGGTCTCCGATGCCTTATCGCCGGAGGCCTTATCGCGGTAATGTCGCAAGAGCCCGCCCAGGAAAATTGGCGTGGTGGTCTCCAGCGGAAGATAGAGCCCCACCGCCGCAGGCAGCGACGGTATTTTGAACAGCTCGAAAATGGCCGCGATGATCGCACCGATTGCCACCAGGATCCAGGGAATATTCTGATCGATAACGCCTTTAACCACGAAACTCATCAATGTAGCTTGCGGGGCGGGCAATTCCGCCTTACCGGTTATGGGCGATGGCGCCCCCGCAAATCCGTAGGCGTTATATAGCATGATCAACGTAAATCCAAGCACTGCTGCCGAGGTTAATACACCCAGAAGCTCCCCTAACTGTTGTCGCCGCGGAGTGGCTCCTATGAGGAAACCGGTCTTCAAATCCTGTGAGGTGTCTCCCGAGGTGCAGGCCGCCATGCAGACCACGGCGCCAATCGTCAGGGCAGCGATTTTCGCCGGCCCCGATGTCAGGCCGAAAAGAACGAAGATTATCGATGTGCCCAGAAGGGTGGCGATCGTCATACCGGAAACCGGTGATGATGTCGAACCCACAAGCCCCACTATTCTGGAGGCGACCGTGACAAAGAAAAATGAAAATATAACCACCAGCACCGCGGCCAATGCGGCAGTGAGACCCGAAATCTCCTCGAGCCCGAAAGCAATTGCGAAGCCGAGGATCGCGACCATGGCAATTGACATCCACATCACGAACTTGATAGAGAGATCCCTGTCGGTTCGGAGACGATTGGATCTCTGGGAACCGGCCATGATCTCTCTGGAACCGAGTTTAAACGACTCTATGATCGTGGGGATAGAATGAATTAAAGTGATAATTCCCCCGAAAGCTACCGCGCCCGCGCCGATATAGCGGATGAAGTGGTTCCAGATATCCCCGGGGGCCATATCGCCGATGCCGGTTATACCCCTGGCAGCGAGAGAGCTAACTGCGTTTTCGTTTAAGAATCGGAACATCCCCCACCCGTCGCCAAAAGCGGCTATCACCGGGATCAAGATTATCCAGGCAATTGCGCCGCCGGCCACCATGATTGTCGAAATTCGTCGTTTTAAGATATAACCGACTCCCAGCAGGGCCGGGTTGGTCTCCAGGGAAATGAGCATTTTCTTTACGAATATGATGGGCACCTCGATCGTTCCCGCAAAGGCCGAAAACCCGTTTCTCAGAAGCTCGATCAGCGCTCCTATTCCAAGCCCGCTGAAAACACATCCCGCCGATGCGCCGCCGATATCAGCCGACTTTATTACCTCGGCGCAGGCAGTGCCCTCGGGGAACGGCAAGACTTTATGTTCCCTTTTGATAAGATATTTCCGCAGCGGAATCATGAACGTCACGCCCAGGATTCCCCCGATGGCTGCGATTATGCTTATGGTGATGACCTGCTGACCGTATACCGGATTCCATCCCAGCATAAACATGGCCGGGATTGTGAAGATAACGCCTGCAGCCAGGGATTCTCCAGCCGAGCCTATCGTCTGCGACATGTTTGTTTCGAGCGGCGAGCCTTTACGTGCTCCGAGCACCCTGTGCATAAAAGCGAAAATGGCAACCGACATCACCGAAACCGGAATCGAGGCCGATATCGTCAATCCCGAGATCAATCCCACATAGGCGTTTGCCCAGGCGAAAACGATTCCCAGAAGCGTACCAATTATGACCGATTTCCAGGTAAACTCCGGTAATTGCTGATCATGTTTGATATACGGTTCGAAATTTTGTTCCGCCATACGGGCTCCCTGCTAATCTACGGTTATTGTGAGTAATATATTGCCAGGCGCAACTTAGGGTTATACGTCGTAGAATCGCCATCGGAGGAGCGGAAGAAGATAGAAGCAGACACGGATTCATCGACGAGCTTTATCATCATAGCGGCCGGGCGTGATGATGCAACCCATTCATCCGCAATATCTTCGATGGCAAATTCATTCCATCCGGTTGAAGCAATATTCAGGGTCAGCGTATCGGACGTGAGTTCGCCGAAAGATCCACCGGGGCCCTCAGGCCAGGGATCGCCGCCGTTGGATGCCCAGCTGGCCGCTTCCTCATCGAAAGAATGTTCCAGATTGAAAATAGCGACATCTACGGATGCGGTCGTCTTTACGGAATCAACGTAGAGACTTAGTACGGCACTATCAATTTCCATATTCAGCGTATCCGATGGAGGATAATAATGCTGCCATAGGAAAGCAAAATATATCAAACCCCTGCTTAATGAATCGGGATGACCACCTGCGATAATCAATTGATCTTCGAATCCGAATGCAGCGGTCGAATCAAGAGCGGAAATATAAGTATCACTGCATCCGGCGTAACCTGGATCGGGACTGATGCCATTCTGAAATACCGTATCCCTTCCCGATGCTCGTTGTAAAGTTATAAAATAATTAATGAGGGTTGATCCGGCCTGTATCAGTACCGTATCACGGTAGGTGATGTAGCCTCCCCTGAAAGCTTCTATATTGTATTCGGTTACAAGATCCACCACCCTCAGATCGTCGATGGCGAACTCGTTGGTGGATGGATCGGATCTGACGGTTTTGTCGGCAAAACTATTGAACACCCGGACATAGGCCCAATCTTCGCCGGGAGGAGGTGTGGGTTCAAGAAAAACCTCGCCCGAAATGCCTCCCGGTGGCTCTTTAAGCGGGTCCGTGCATGAAAATGCTATCAGGGTTATTGCTAAAGCGAAAGAAAGCGGAAATCTATCCGAAATCACAACTCAATATTACTCCATAAATCATTGAAAGTCAAGATCGAAGCTCCTTAATAATGTTTTGTAAGGGTCGATAATCTGTATATAAGATCAGTATAAC
>CBDVBL010000038.1:0-9838 GCA_965372205.1 uncultured bacterium | reverse complement strand
CTAATGTCCACTGAATGCGGCGATCCGTATGATTCCCCCTGTATCGACGCAGGCAGCCCTGCCATCTTAGACAGCCTGCTCGATTGCTCATGGGGATTAGGAACGATTCTGAGCGATATGGGCGCATACGGCGGCGGCGATTCTACCACTGTCGGTATCGACGATAACAACGTTTACCTGCCAGATCGGCTCTTATTGATGCAAAACTATCCCAACCCCTTCAATGCCACTACCACTATTCAGTATATCCTTCCGCAAGAGGGCAACATAGGCCTCTCAATCTACAACATCCTTGGCCAGCGAGTGGCGACGTTATTAGAGGAGAATAAACCGGCTGGGAATTACACCATCACATGGAACGCAGACGATTATCCCTCCGGCGTCTATTTCGCCATCCTTGAGAGCGGGAAGCGAACGGACAGCATCAAGATAGTTCTCTTGAAATAGCAAGCTCGATTCCGCTGGCGCTGGAATGACATCTTCATTTATATCCTTGAGTTTGAGTATATAAACATTATCTTGGAAAATAATCGATAAGCGGATATCGGAAGGGCGATTTTGATTAAGCTCGAAAAAGTCTCCAGGACATACCATAAAGGAGCCACTCTTGCCGTCAGGGATATAGACCTCGAAGTTGGTAAGGGTGAGTTCCTGGTCTTGCTGGGCGAGTCCGGCTGCGGAAAAACCACAACCTTAAAGATGATAAACCGTCTCATAGAACCGACATCGGGCAGGATATTCGTCGACGGTAAGGACGTCTCAACGGTCGATCCCGTAACGCTGCGTCGAGGAATCGGATATGTCTTCCAGGAGATCGGTCTGTTTCCCCATATGACCGTGGCCGATAATGTCGCCGCCGTGCCGAAGCTGCTTGGATGGGGGAAAGCGAGAATCGACAAGCGAATTGACGAGCTTCTAGGGATGGTCGGACTACCAACGGATCGGTTCAGGGATCGCAGTCCATCAGAATTATCGGGCGGTCAAAGGCAGCGTGTCGGTGTAGCCCGGGCACTGGCGGCGGCGCCGAGCGTCATGCTCATGGATGAACCGTTCGGCGCCCTCGATCCCATTACCCGCAGCGCCCTGCAAAGCGAATTCGAGCAATTGCAGAAAAATCTCGGCCTGACTGTCGTCATGGTCACGCATGATGTTACCGAGGCTTTGCTTCTGGCGGATAGAATCGCGGTGATGGAGGCCGGATGTATCGTTCGCATCGACACGCCGCGTATGATATTGACTGATCCCGGCCATCCATATGTATCATCTCTGATGGAAACCCCCAGAAAACAGACGTTGCGGATGGAAA
Source organism: uncultured bacterium (assembly GCA_965372205.1). Taxonomy (GTDB): domain Bacteria; phylum Zixibacteria; class MSB-5A5; order UBA10806; family UBA10806; genus CBDVBL01. The sequence goes on along the minus strand of CBDVBL010000038.1, from coordinate 8,532 downwards.
AGATAATCGGCGAGAAAGAGACCGACGATGTCTGATACTCTATCGGAACAACTGGCTCTGCTCCCCGATTACCTCGGCGGTCACCTGCTTTTAACTATCGTCGCTCTTACCATAGGGATCGCTATTTGCTTGCCCACCGCCTTTCTAATTACCCGTGTCAAACCACTTCAATGGCCGACTTTGACATTTGCCAGCGTTATGCAAACCATACCCGGGATCGCTCTTCTGGCATTGATGGTCCCGATCCTGGGGCAGATAGGATTTCTGCCCGCGCTTATCGCTTTGATCCTTTACAGCATGCTCCCGATAATCCGCAATACTGTCACCGGAATACAGGGCGTCGACCCGGCTCTAACGGAGGCCGCCCGCGGTATCGGTATGACATCGAGCCAGATCTTATTCAAAGTTGAAATTCCACTGGCCACGCCGGTAATTATAGCCGGTATACGCACAGCAACAGTCTGGGTGGTTGGCACAGCCACGCTTTCGACACCGGTCGGAGCCACCAGCCTTGGCAACTACATCTTCAGTGGCCTGCAAACCCAGAATCCGACCGCGGTGATAGTGGGATGCGTCGCGGCGGCCGGTCTGGCTATCATCCTTGATCAATTGATTCGCCTGGTTGAAATAGCCGCTACCAGGCGCAGCCGTAAACTCGTAATTATCGCCGCATTTTTACTTCTTATTGTATTGGGGGGAGGATTATATCCCGTTTTATCTCATGATAAAATCGGTGATGGTGCGTCGAGAGTCGTCATTGGAGCGAAACCGTTCACCGAACAATATATACTCGCTGGCCTGATGGCGAGGATACTGGATGATGCCGGATTTGAGACCGAAACCAAGACCAGCATGGGATCGACCATCCTCTTCGATGCTCTTGCTGATGGCAATGTCGATTGCTATATCGACTACAGCGGCACAGTATGGGCCAACCATATGAAGCGGGAGGACAATCCCGCTGCGGATGTAATCCTTAGCGAAATGACACAATGGCTTGAGGAACAGCATGGTATTGTATGTCTCGGGCCCCTGGGATTCGAGAATACTTACGCCCTGGCGATGCACCGGGTGCAGGCCGAAAGACTTGGGATCAGGACCATCGTTGATCTCGCTCTGCATTCGAGGACAATGACTATAGGCAGCGACTACGAGTTCTACAGCCGCCCCGAGTGGGCCGCCCTGGAGGGCAAATACAACCTGCAGTTCGGTGAAAAGCTGACTTTCGATCCGACTCTCATGTACTCGGCGATAAACCAGGGCCGGGTCGATGTTATCTCCGCTTATTCCACCGACGGCCGCATAGTCGCTTATGATCTTGCAGTTCTCGATGATCCCCTGCAGGCACTGCCCCCTTACGATGCCGTCTTACTCTTATCGGGAGATGCTTCGAAAAAGCCGCGGTTGGTTTCCGCCCTTCAACCGTTAATCGGCGCCATTGACGACGACCAGATGCGGCGAGCCAATAAATTGGTTGACTCCGAAAATTTATCCGTGACCAAAGCGGCCGAATATCTATATTACAATATGCTTAACCGGAATTGAAAGTTTGGTGACTGTAGATAACATCTCACTCCATTTATGTTGCCTGATTCGATTGAGTATCGGGAACCTGTCCAATAGGGGCATCGGTTTCTTTTATTGGCATGATGAGAAAATTCTGCTATTATGGCCTGTGCGAAGCTGTAGAAATTCTCCCTGCTGGATCTGGCTGGCTTCGCCGAAATTAATTCAGATTTGAAAACCAAAAACCAATTTAAGGGCTGGAATCGAGGCACACGGGTTCCAGCATAGAATAAAAACGCAGATGCCTGCAACTTACAGAATAATAGATGAGAAAGATTACGCCGACTCATTCAAAGAGAAGGACTCTTTTGCCCTCGATGTGCTCGTAGGACTTTCCGAAACGCATAAATCGATCCCGTCCAAATACCTCTATGATGAAAATGGCAGCGAGCTATTCAAAGCTATCACGCGCCTGCCGGAATATTATCTGACCAACTGCGAGTTGGAGATCCTCGAAAAATACAAAGAAGACATAGCTCAATTCGTCGCCGATCAGCCTTTCAACCTGGTGGAACTCGGACCGGGCGAAGCCCGTAAGACGGAGAGCTTGCTCGCGTACTATCTTCAGTCGAACCTGCAATTTCAATACGTGCCGATAGACATCTCGGAACCTGCTATGGATGAACTCATCAAATCGATGGACAAACGCTTTCCCCAATTGGAAACAAACGGCCTGATATCGGATTATTTCACCGGTCTCAAATGGTTGAACAACAGATTCAAGCGAATAGATTTCATTTTGTTTCTGGGATCGACGATAGGTAATTTCAATCATGCCCAGTCAAGGATTTTCCTGCGAAACGTATGGAACTGCCTTAACCACGACGATCTGATACTGATAGGATTCGATCTGAAAAAGGATATCGAGCTTCTGCTCGATGCCTATAACGATTCCAAAGGAGTAACCAGGGAATTCAATCTAAATATGCTGCGACGTATCAATAAGGAATTAAAGGGAAATTTCGATCTTTCAAAATTTCGCCATTTTGGCACCTACGATGTTTTCCAGGGGGCTATGCAGAGTTATCTCGTCAGCCTCATGGACCAGGAGGTTTACGTAGAGCAGATCGGGCGCTCCTTCCAGTTTAAGGCCTGGGAACCGATTCATATCGAATATTCATATAAATATTCTCTCTTCGATGTCGAGTTGCTGGCAAACGAAACCGGATTTATTCTCGAAAAAAACTTTTTTGACTCCCGTGGCTATTTCATGGATTCTCTCTGGCGTGTCAACAAACCGGGGCCCGAGTAACAATATTGGAAATCATAAACGAGCTTAAAGGATCGCCAGCAAACAGCCTTGAGAGATACCGTTTTCGCTCATCCCACAATGGGTGAATCGCTTAATAATCTATTCATGACATTGGATAAGTAGATTCGGCCTGTTCCCCGCAGGATTATATCTTTTATTTTCTCTGGCGTTTTAATTCAGATTACTTATCATTACGCCTTAATTTAACGGCTCAGGGAGTTTCTTTGGAAGGATTCTCAGGAGAAATAGCGGCACTGTTCACGGCTCTTTGCTGGGCCTTTACGTCGGTCTTTTTTACCATAGGCGGAATCCGTGTCGGCTCGGCTATCGTGAACAGGGTCAGGCTTTTGATAGCCGCCCTATTCTTATCACTTACACATTTACTGACGACAGGAAACCTGTTCCCTGTGGATGCAGACCCCGAACGCTGGTTCTGGCTGGGGATTTCCGGGTTGGTGGGTTTCGTTATTGGTGATGCCATGCTCTTCGAGGCCTTCATCGTGGTGGGAACGAGAGTGTCTATGCTTCTAATGTCGCTTGTTCCCATAATGAGCGCGCTGTTCGCCTGGATATTCTTAGGCGAGATTTTAAATCTTCTGGAAATTATAGCAATCATGTTAACGGTCAGCGGCATCATCTGGGTGGTCGCCGACAAACAAAAAGATAAGACCTGGGTCAAGGGCAAACGGCTCTTATGGGGCATAACGCTGGGCGTGGGAGGAGCGCTCGGTCAAACATTCGGATTGATACTTTCCAAAAAGGGACTGGAGGGTGGATTCTCGACGCTGACGGGAAATCTTATCCGGGTGTTATGCGCCGTTATTGTCATCTGGCTTTTTACTTTGGTTAGAGGAAAGGTCAAGCAGACGATTATCAGTCTGAAAGATAAAAAGGCCCTTCGGGCCTTAATAGCGGGTTCGTTTTTCGGACCTTTCGTGGGGGTCTGGCTATCGCTGGTGGCGATCAAGTATGCTCGAATAGGAATCGCGTCGACACTGATATCAACCACGCCGATATTTCTTATTCCATTTACCTACTGGATTTTCAAAGACAGGATAACAATTAATGCAGTTTTCGGGACTGTCGTGGCTATAATCGGAGTGGCTATTTTGTTATTGGCGGGCCCGTAAGGGCGATAAGATCACGGGGGTTTCTTCCGGATGTCTATCTTCCCGAACCCGGACAATCCGGGCAGCCCGATACTTCAGCTAATCCCCGATACGCCCCTATCTCGATGACAACATCGTTGAGCTCGTTGGCGACGCAGTTGCCGTTGGGATCGGCTGTGGCGGCGAAGCGAGAACCGGGGGGATCGACACCGCAATCACATATATAATACGGCGCTACCGTGCCCCTGTAATTCCCGATAATAGTCAGCACATCATTAAGCTCCAGCGGAGTGCCGTTATGGTTGCAGTCACCAGGGATATATTCACAGGGATCACCTATGAATCTGAGGACCATCAGAGAAAATTGATCCGCAACGTAAATGTATTCGCCATCAATACAGCTGCTTCTGGCCGCGCCCGGTGTATCATACGTTGCTACAAATTCCGGATTTAAAGGATCGGAAATATCGAGAATGATGAATCCTTCCCCCACATCAGATATATACGCGAAATTCTCATTCACATAAATATCACTGGCAAATCCGGGTGTATCGTAGTAAGCAATAAGATTTGGATTATACGGATCGCTGATATCTATGATCTCAACACCATAATATCTTGCCGTCACGTATGCATATTGACCTTGTACATACACCCATTCATACATTCGACCGGGCGCTTCGCAGCCACCTATAAATAAAGGCTGGTGAGGGTTTGAAATATCTACGATAGCAAGACCGAGATCGTCGTAATAGCGGGCAATAAACGCCAGATCATCCTGCACGAAAATACCCCAGGGCCATTCTACGGGGCATTGCGCTACGAGAACAGGATTGCCGGGATCCGCGATATTGACTATCTGCATTTCGGAAGCCCAGACTGACAAATATGCATATTCGCCCTGGATGTCTATGCTCCTGACAGCTCCGGTTTCATATTCTCCGACGAATGTGGGTGATTCTGGTATTGATACATCTATTACCTCGAATCCGCGTTCGGCCACGTAGACGTAATCCCCGACTATTGTTAAATCTTCTGTGTAGTCGCCGACGTTATAAGCTGTTGTAAATGTGGGGTTTGCGGGATCCGATACATTGAATATATAAAGGCCGTAATTCAGTGGCTCGTAAATCCCGTAAATATAATCTCCGGACATCACTATCCTGCTCAAACCGCTGCTTGACGTATAACCGCCGAGCTCGGTCGGTGACGAAGGATCGCTGACATCCATAATGGTCAGCGAGTAATCACAGGTTAGATACGCTCGATCATCAGATACGAATACGTATAAATGATCAAGAATGCTGCAAAAATCGTTGCTCCATTCTATGTATGGATTCTCACGATCTTCGACATTAACAATGATGAAGAGCGCCCCATCCCAAAACCATTCTTGAAACGCATATATATAGTCTCCCTTAACAAAAATATCGCCAACACCGAATCCACCAAATCCGATGTGTCCCACATATGTGGGATTTAAAGGATCGGAAATATCCACTATCTCAATCATCAAACCGTAACCATCGGCTTCCGTAGCTGTTATGTATGCATAGGGCTCCTCCACAAAAACCTCCCAGATCCGGATTCCTGTGGGGCTCATATATCGTGCAAGAAGAGCAGGCTCAGTAGGGTTGGAAATATCAAGAACCTCAAGTCCATCATCTCTGGCCGAAAGATATGCGCAGGAGCCCGAAATAAATATATCGTAGTAATAACTGCTACTTATGTATTCTCCTACAATTTCGGGGTTGTACGGATCGGAAACATCTATGATATCAACAGGTTCGTCATAATCGAGGATATAGGCGTAGTCGCCTGAAACAGCCAGTGGTCCTCTGCCAACGGAATCAAGAACCGCTGTGATAGCAGGCGCCTCGACATCCTGTATATCGACAATGAAGAAGCTTCGAAAATCCTGTCCAAATGTCGTAGCATAGGCGTATGCACCGGATACAGCGAATCCACGCACGTGACCAACGAAGGGATTGTCCCCCACTGGAGAAATTTCCCCGGGATCCGAAACGTCAAGAATCTGGAAACCCCTGTTCATACCGCAAAAAGCGTATGATCCATCAACATGTAATGCCTTAAATTCCCCCCCCAGGTAATAAGAGCCCACATATTCGATCTCCTGGGCTTTCGCTGCTGTAATCAAAAGAAGAGCAAAACAGGCGGCTAAGAGCGCTCTAATTATCTTTTTTGAAATTAGGCTGCTCATTCTTACATCCTAGAACCCGGGCAATCCGGGCAGCCGGATGCTTGGCCGGTGCCCCTGTAAGCGGCAACCTCCGTGACCGCATCGCCAAGTTCAAATGCCACGCAGTTTCCGTTGGGATCGCCTTCCGGGGCGAAATCGCCGCCGTGGGGCGGGCAATCGCACGTGTAGGATGGATCGACGGTACCCCTGTACATGCCTATCATAGCCATGACGTCGGAAAGTTCCACGGGCATACCGTTATGGTTGCAATCGCCCGGAATGTAAACACAATCACTCGGCTCAGCGAAGTAGAGGCCGCAATAATCCTCTTCAGGTTCAACGCTCCCACCGGGGGGAACCTGAAATGACCACACGCTTCCCTGGTAGCTATGCTGATCCCAACCCTCCGAGAATGGGTAATATGTATCATCTTCGGGAACACCGATAGTGCAGGTCATCAGGAATGAAGCGTAATAATCCCATTCCCCGTTAGTGTCAAGCCAGTTACAGGGGTCGTAAAAATCGGCTATTAATCCTCCCGCTGTCTGAATTATATATCCTTCCGGAATCGCGCCATCTTCATCATGAGTGCGTGGATCAACAACAAAAGTATCCCAGCACGGATAACTATAGAAATCATCAAAAATAGCTCCATTGCGGCTGGCAATGATAGTATCTGACATTAGATACTGCGATACCGCTATGAAGTAACTCGGATTCTCGGGATCTGTCCTCACCCACATCTCGATTTCAATATCCTCTCCGTTGTGAACAGTCAAGACCCCGGGGTCATTACCCACCCGCGGCCCATAGATGATCTTGTTGGATTGAGCCAGGGCTGCCGCCCCCGACAAACTGACAACTAAAACTATCAACAATGCTTTTTTCATCTTTTCCCCCGGGCCTGGAGATTTTTTCCAGTGATTTCTATTTCAAAAGTACCAGCTTTATATTTTCCGATTGCCCCCCCGCTTCCAGCCGCGCGAAATAGACGCCGGAGGGGAAGGCGGAAGCGTCCCAGACGACACTATGCTCGCCAGCATCTTGAAAGCCTTCATATATAGTTGCCACCCGCCGGCCAATTATATTGTAGATCTCGATTGTTACGCCGGAGGATTGAAGAAGATTATATTTTAGCGTAGTGGATGCATTAAATGGATTGGGATAGCTTCTCAAATAAGAAATCCGATCCGGCAACTCTATATCTTCTATTACGCCCACCCCGCCCAACATGACGCTGTCTCTCGATTCATACGTGGGAACCGAATACTCGCCGCCATTATTCCTGGCGAAAACTGTGTAATAGATCCATTGCCCTGCCGGCAGATCAATATCCCGGACATACTGGCCGTCGCCCTGATAGACGATGTCTCCGTCGTCAGGCGACTCCGGGAAATGATCGAAACTACGGACAGCCAGCGAGGCGTTGTATTCGGCATCCCAGATCGGGTTGGTCCAGTGCAGGTCGACCCAGGCGTCGCCGCCTATAGCCCTGGTCCCGATGACCACGAATCCGGGCGACTCGTGCCGGTTCGGCGCCCCACGGCTGGGGAAGCCGTTTTCGAAGGTGTAGGAGGATTCGTCATCATAGCCCATATAGCCAAGTTCAGGGTGCGTACTATCAGCGTCCCCGTCAGGAAAACGCATAAAAGAGACGTTTTGACCATGATCCGAAGACCAGCCAACCTGATCAACGAGACGATCAACGTTGCTTACCAGGTAGATGTTATCGGCGTCGAAATCCATATCGAAATTAGCAGAGACGTCAATATCATCGATGGCATAAAATCCCTGCGGTAATATCACTGCCTCCGACGGCAACTCATAGATTGTATCGCAGACCACCTTCCAGCCCTCGAGGTTGATCGCCGTGTCGCCCCTATTGTAAAGTTCAATGAAATTGGCTTCCGGACTCCAGAGACAATGTACATTGACTTCGTTTATTATGATTTCCGACGATCCAAAGCAACTCCGGGAAAACTCGAATGACCAAGCATCAAATCCCCGACAATAAGGACTAAGATAAATAGAATGTCCAAAAATGGGTGGGGGGGCATATCCCAGAGTGCCATAACAGACAGCATTATTATACCAATCGTCAGGAAAATCGATTATGTCGCATTCCGGATTCAGGACAAACCCGGAAGTATTTGATGAATCCAATATTACCAGCTGATATTCGTCGCCTTCAACTCCTGAGTCAATGATTGCAATACCGGATGTTGTGTATATAGTATCGCCGGAAATATCCTCCGGAAAATAAAACATCACACCTATTTCCGGCGGGAAGGCATTGATGATTTCCACTTGCTTTTCGGGAACGGGATTCGCGAATGAAATTTGGAAAGCCAACGTTGCCATTACGCCAAGAAGAATGACTATCCTTTTCATAATTCTTCACCCCC
>CBDVBL010000037.1:0-9866 GCA_965372205.1 uncultured bacterium | reverse complement strand
AAGACGCTGTCATTCAGAAAAACCAAGATGCTGTTCGGCCGCTCTTTTTACGCGGGCCAGATGCTTTTTGGCTACGAAAAAATCACCGATTTCTATAATGATCTGCGAATAAAACCAGCCCCAGAAACCATCGTAGTCCGCACGCATCACCACATTGATCCTGGTTCTGTTGTTCCCGACCTCGTGAAAATAATAGCCGCCATACATACAGTTGATGCCAAGCTTCGGAAATTTGGGATCCGATCCAATGTCGAATGTGATGCTTTTGCCTGACTCCACTTTTACCACTTTGCCTATAAGGAAATCGTTGCCGGCGCTCAACTCCGGAAGGTTATCCATGAGTCTTCCCAATTCTTTTTTCCCACCAAACTCAAGGAAGCTCCATCCATACGATTCAGCCTCCGGCAATTGCCTGACCCAGCGAAATATATATTCCGGGGGAGCGTTTACCTCCATGGTCCTGACCGTTCTTATATCGGCCTCAGGGCAATACATATCGGCGTCATATTCCGTAGCTATCTCCTCCGGAGTCGAACCCCAGTTGTTCCACGAGGGAGCGACAAAGATTTTGAAATAGCCTATAGCAGCAACTATCAGGATTGCAAATAAGATAATAATCTTGATCGCCTTGAAATCGGGATTGAACAGATAAACCACCCGATAAACCATGTGTCCCAGCCAGATCATAACCAGAAAAACACCAAGGATAGCCCAGAACATCAGATATACGATCTTCCCCGTAAATAAGAGTATCGCGGCAATTACAGCCCAGATGAGAATGCTGAATACGTATCTAATCAGCGTTATCAAAAATCCTCCAATATCATCGGCTCTCCACACCTAGAAGAACCGCAAATGTGGATTCAATCATAATGAATCGTCTTCGAAAACTCAAGGCAAAGATAATGCGGGTTTGTGGGATAGCAAGACCTTCTTTGATAATCGCTGATGTTTGAGGAAATAGAATCGATCCCCGCCTGCAAGGATTCCGGAATCCGGCTTCCGGGTACTTCCGGCCGAAACGGGTGGGCCTTAGCGCTGATCTTGATTACGGGAAAGGGTAATCGGATTATTGGAAAACAGCGGCCGGCATCGATTTCAAAATCATGGCAAGACTTAAAGGCTCCGGATTCTACAGCTTCTCGATGGCGCTGAAGATCTCGTCATGCTCCGGAAACCTCCCGGTCTCTTTCTTGGAGAAGATCTTCTTACCGTCTACAACGACTTCGAAAACTCCCCCGTCTGATTTTATCAATTCTGGCTTAACGCCGAATTTGCCCTCAATTGCATCCGCCAGACTGGCGGCATTGGGACCGTAATCTCAAACGAAGCAGTACTCGATAGAGACTTTCAACTTATCATACCTCCTCAAAGTTATCCCCTACAACATATTCAAAAGAACCGGACGTCGGGCGGACAGGTTCCCATCCTACCCGGATCAGCATTATGATTGAATCCGCCGCCTTCACTTTACTGTATAGTTACCCTTCCGCTAAAGACAACAATTGTTGATGACGTCTATTTATTTTTCGAAGATGCCACAGCAACTCTTGCGTGTCGTATGACTTTATCATTTATGAGGTAGCCGGGCGAGACCACGCTAATGACGGTGCCCTCCTCCTCGTCCGACGGCGATTGCATGACTGCCTCATGATAGAGGGGGTCGAACGGTTTGCCGAGTACTTCCATAGGTTTAACACCTCTCCTCTCCAGAGTAGCCAGCAACTTTGCGTATATCAGTTTCATCCCCGTCAGGAAATTCTCGCCTTCCGCCGCCTCCTTCTCATCGCCCACGCTCATCGATTCCATCGCCCGCTGAAAATCGTCCATGATCCCCAGGAGCTCCAGGATTAGTTCCTCGTTTGCATTCTTGATGATTTCCGTATATTGTCTGGCAGTCCGCTTCCTGAAATTATCGAATTCGGCCGCCAGGCGGATATACCGTTCCTTATCCTCCTCCGCCGCCGGTGATTTCAATAATCCCATCTTATACGCAGCCAGTTCGGCCGCCGGGTGTATCTTCTTCGCCATTGTTATTCCTTCATAACGCAACAGATCATATTATTTTATTAGAGGCAATAAATGATGTCAATCATCTATCGGATAAAATTTCGGAAAGTCTTTTAGCCGTATAATCGACAACTCCCACCAATTTTGAATACGGCATCCGGGTGGGACCAATAACACCCAGTATACCCTTGAATTTCCCGGCGGAATATGTCGATGACAAAAGCGATAGCTGTTCAGTACTGCCTGATTCATCGGCGTTCTTGCCGCCTTCAACGCCGATAGTTACGGTTATCCCCTCCATAATGCCTGCTCGCGAAACCAACTCAAATACGGTTTGTCTTTCTTCAATCAGATCGAAAAGTTCGCGGATCTTGGCGGGATCTTTGAATTCCGGCTGACTCAAAATATAACGAGTGTCCCCCAGATGGACCTCTGATCGCTCCGGGAATTTTAAAAGCGCCTCAGTCGACTCAATAAACATCTTTATGAGGCGAGGATCTCCCATGGTTGGCTCGGCCAGCCGCTTTTCAATAGTCATCTTCATCTCACCAATTGTCAGTCCGCAGAGTCTCTCGTTCAATACCGTAGCCGTATCGGAAAGGGCCACGTCGCTGAGATCCGTCTCCACTTCCAGCAGTACGGTTTTCGCCAGACCGGATTTCATTGCCAGCACAACAATCACCCTTCGTTCTGCAACCGGAATCAACTCCAGCCTGGTTATGATACCGGATTCGAATCTTGGTGAGATGGCAACGCCGAGTTGACTCGAAACACTTCCGAGAATCCTCGATGTTTGCTCCAGAACCTGATCTATTCCGGAATATTCCTTTCTGATATTCTTGCGGATCTTCTCTCGATCGACGAATGAGAGTTTTTCAGGTTGAAGAAGATAATCGACATACAAACGATAACCCTGAACAGTGGGCACTCTCCCTGCTGATGTATGCGGCTGATTTACGAGCCCCATCTCCTCCAGGTCTTTAATCGTGTTCCTGATAGTTGCAGGCGATAATCCCAGATCGTATGTTTTCGCCAGAATCCTGGATGCCACCGGCTCGGCCCGGGTTATATAATGGTCTATCAAAACCTTTAGAATCTGTTTTTCTCTGGCCGAAAGATTCTCAAACAACATAGGCTAACACTACCTCTCACTCTAATATATCCAATGCTACTACCCAGTCAAGAAGATTAAGGTTCCCGGATTCAGATTTGTGTAAACGTAATATATTGTATTCCAATAGGTTACAGCTTACCAGATCTAAGTATTGAGATTACCAGGCCTGCCCCCAGGATACCCGCGAATAGGAATCCCACAAGGCCCAATAGCGGCAGGCCGTAAATCTTTATACCTACATCCAGAGTTAAGACCAGCGACGATCCCACTATAATGGCGGCAATAACCAGTGCGAAGGCCAATCGGTTTGTCGATCTATCCAGCTCAATTGTCAGCCTGTCGAGGCCCCGAATCTCGAGCCCCAGCCTGGCCTCACCTTTGTTTAGCTTGCGGGCAAATTGACGGGCATCCCCCGGGAACCTGGTCACAAAATCGCGCAGTTCGGCAAGCCCGATTCTCAAGTCCCTCAGAATCTGGGTAAGGCCGATCTTCCTCAGTACCATCTTTTTTGCATAAGGGCCGGCGCTTTTAATCAGATCGTATTCGGGATCGAGCTGACGGGCCACCTCCTCAAAGGTTACCAACGCTTTACCGAAGACCATGAATTCTGATTTTATTCGCAGGTCATGCCTGTGAACGATCTCGAAGAACTCGTCGAACAATGTGGCCATATCGAGCCGCCCCAGAGGAATCTTATGATAACGAACCAGAAGCTCGCTGATATCCACCTCCAGCGCCTGCCGATTTGCGGATTCCGGTAGAGTATCGGCCCGGGAGAAGGCATAGACCACCGATTGAGCATCGTTGGCTACAATCGATGTCAATATGTCGCCGAGCTCTATCATTTGCGAATCCGAGAGCACACCTACCATGCCATAATCCACAGGAGCTATGCGGCCGTCGGGTGTTATGAAGAGATTTCCCGGATGGGGATCGGCGTGGAAGAAACCGTGCTCGAAAACCATCGTAAAAACCATATCCCCGCCTCTGCGGCAAATCTCAACCGGATCGATGTCTTTTTCTTTCAGCTTTTCGATATTCGTGATCTTGATACCATCGATCCGTTCCATTGTGATCATCCGTCTGGTGGTGTAATCCCAGAAAACCTCTGGCACGAAAACCCTGTTGTCGTCTTTGAAATTGCGGGCGAATATCTCTATATTGCGAGCCTCGTACAGGAAATTGATCTCCTTACGAGTTGATCGAGCCAGCTCATCGACAAGGCCGACAGGCTCGTACTGCCTGCTCTCCGGGACATGTTTTTGCAGGAGTTGGGCGATATCCCGAAGGATCACCATGTCGGCATCGATGATTTTTCTGATACCCGGCCGCTGGATCTTAACAACGACCTTTGTACCATCGCGCAATTTAGCGTTATGGACCTGAGAAAGAGAAGCGGAGGCAACAGGGTCCTGATCGAAAGATGCAAAAGCTTTTTCGATCTCGCAACCGAGATTCTCTTCTATGGCCGTTCTGGCAACCTCCCAGTCTAGCGGCGCTACATGATCATGCAGCTTGCTCAACTCCATGACCAGTTCACTCGGGATTAGAAACGGCCGCATGGACAGCATCTGGCCCAGCTTGACAAAGGTTGGCCCGAGTTCCTCCAGCGCCATCCTTATTCGGGCGGAAAAGGAAATCTCCTCCGATGGCTTTCTTCTGAACAGGCGCTTTCCAAATCTGAGAGCCCTTCCCAGATTGAGGCGGTCTACAACTTCACCGAAACCGTATTTTATGAAGACTCGGGCGATCGTTCTGTAGCGCTGGATATTTCTTATGGTAAGATCCGGTCTGGGGATTGTCATCCGGAAAAGCTCCGTCTTTAGAATGAACTTAGAAACCGCAGCCTTATCATCAGTAATTCTAACAATTACAAACACGACGGTCAACTGTTTAGAGATGGTAAATGAGACCGTCAGGCGATTTCCTATGAAAAAGGAAGGGCTAAGGCAGATCTATCCAGCCATTACTTGCTAATCTTTTTCTCCAGGTCAGCGACTTTCGCCGAGAGTTTTTCAATCTTTTCCGCCATCGTGGATATCTGACCATCGAATCTGGCCGAGAACTTCTCTGAAAATTTCCCGGCGATCTCTTCCACTCTCACCTTGAGCTTCCCGGCGCTGTCTGTCGATTTTTCGACGAAATTCTTTATCGCCTCGGATCTTTCATCGTTGGTCATTTCACCCCTTTTGACCATCTCGTCGAATATCTCCTCTACCTTCTCGCGAGTCATTTTGACTGCGCCGATAGAGGCAAGGGTAAGTTTTTTCAATACATCCATAGCTCCCACTCCTCCTTTTCTGATGATAGCGTTAACGATCTTTATTCCCGATTTCTTGAAATCCCCGGCGGTCTCCCCGACTATGCCGGAGAGCACCGCGATAGTGATATCCCGGCCGGTTGCGTTATCGATGATTCTTAAATCTATATCCTGCAGGATATATGATTTGATATCCACCATTGTGATGGCCCTTTTCAGTTCGGTGTCATATAGCCGGCGATTGCGGTATCTTTTGATAAGCCTCATAATCTTATTATAGTGCACTGCACCATAAAAGTTTCAAATTTTTTTTATCTCTGTTACCAGCCTCCGGTAGCTCCCCCACCACCTCCACCCCCGCCGCCGAAGCCTCCAAAACCACCGCCGAATCCCCCCCCGAAGCCTCCTGCGGAACGACGAGATCCTCCCCTGGCACCGAGCCGAAGACGCCACAACAAACCGGAACGACGGCCGCGTCCCGATAAGAGCAAAATCATAATGATTGCCATGAAAATTAATGATCCTATACCCCCCCTTCTTCCAACCGCCTTCTTCGGAGGAGTCACCGTCATATCGGCTCCGAGGATATCTCCGATTCTGATCACCGACGCTAATATACCGCCGCCATAATCGCCCTGCCGGAACCTGGGCACTATCTCCTCCCGGCCAATCTGCCCCAATAAACCATCGGGGAGGTCACCTTCAAGCCCGTAGCCGGTCTCGAATCGGAAACCCCGATAGCCGGTGGCCTCATCCATGACAATCAACAGCACCAAACCATCGTCCTCCCCACTTCGCCCAACTCCCCAGCCGGTGAGATAGGCCATTGCCATCTCCTCTATGACGCCGTATTCTTCGAGTGAATTCTGAGTAATTACGGCAATCTCGGCGCCCGTGCTGGTTTTGATCGATGCCAGAACACCGGTTAGCTGGTTGGTGCTACTCCCGTCCAGCAGGCCTGCATAATCGGAGACCCACCCTAATGGCCGGGGGAGCCCGGCCAGAGAAATCGAGAATGAAAATGCAAAGATGACAACGGCGGCCTTCAGATTTTTCATCTGTGCATTATATCAAATCATTCATAGGAGGGTCAAATAAAAAACCGCGGATCCTCCGCGGCATTGGAACGTCTATAAATCAGACTACTTCGATACTGAAATCAAGACCATCTTCACCATCTCCAGCAGCCGTTCGCACGAAAATGGTTTCTTAATAAAGAGATCTCCCCCGGATTCGAAACTGCGTCCGTCATCATCGCCGGCATCCTTGCCTGTAAGAAATAGAACCGGTATCCCCGCCAGATCCGCATTACTCTTGATAGCGGAGCATACTTCATAGCCATCCATAAAGGGCATCATGATATCAAGCAGGATCAGATCGGGCTTGAACAACTTGACGGTTTCAACAGCATTAACGGGCGAGTTTTCTATTTTTACCTGATAACCGGCGTTGTCCAGAAATGCCTTAACGATATCCGTAATTTCAGGCTCGTCGTCCACTACCAGTATTTTATGATTCTTCGTTGGCAATTTTCCCCGTCCCATAAAATTCGGCGCGTCGATCTTTCCAAAGGTCGTTCTTCAGGTTAATAACCTTATTCTCGCTCACTCTGGTATCTATATCGGCAACCCCGTATTCTTCTTTATTTTTTGATGCCCGGTAGAGAATTTCGCCATCGGCCGATAGTATCTGGCTTTCACCGGTAAATTCGAAATCGAAATCGCCCCGGGCCTCGTGCCCGATCCTGTTAGCCGTAACCGCAAAGATCCGGTTTTCCAGACAGCGCGTGATCATTGCATTCTGACAATACGACATCACGAGATTGGCGGGATGGCATATCAGATGCGCCCCCCGAAGCGCCAGAGTTCTGGCAACCTCCGGATATATCCAGTCGTAACATATCATCATGCCGATCCTGGAATCCCGGAATCCAAATACATTCAACGTCTTATCGCCGAGATCAAACCATTCTTTCTCATAATAATACAGATGTAGCTTGCGATAGACTTCGATTTCACTCTCCGGCGAGACGAATGCGCAGGAATTATACAGGCGTCCCTTATGAGTTTCGGGGAAGCCATATATGATAGCGCAACCAAACCCGGTCGAAAGCTCTCTCATACGTTTCATGGTGAAACCATCAGGGACAGTTTCGGCCAGAGAGGCGGTCTCTTCCCGGGACGTAAACGCATACCCCGAGAAAGTCAATTCCGGCAAGACAATAAGGTCGGCGTCGATAGATGTCATCAAAGATGCGGCTTTCTCGATATTATCGGAGATCCGGCCGAATTGCGGATTAAATTGAACAACCGCTATTCGCATGCGCTCGACCTTAAAAGAATATTCGCTTCCGGTCAAGCTGAAATTTGTTGAAATATCATCCCGAAACAGTAACTTTAGCGGGTGGATAGAATCAATCTAAAGGATTTGAATAGATCTGAACTGGAGAGTTTTGCCTCGTCTCTGGGGCTCGAGCCGTTCAGGGGAAGACAGATATTTCGCTGGATCTTCAGGGAGGGTGTCGATGATTTCGACCTGATGACGGATCTTTCGCAGAAGGTCAGGACGGAATTGAATGACAAATCGTTTATAGGTAAGCTTGCCGTTGTCAGGATACTCGATTCCATTGATGGTTCCACCAGGTTTCTATTCGGACTCAATGATGGTTTTCCCGTTGAATCGGTTCTCATACCTGAGAAAAAACGTCTGACCTTATGCGTTTCAAGCCAGGCGGGATGCGCCTTGCAGTGCAAGTTCTGCGCTACAGGCCGGATAGGATTCAATCGCAATCTAACGGCCGGCGAGATAGTCGATCAATTCCTGCAGGTTCAGAATCGCTCGGATAAGAGAATCACGAATGTGGTTTTCATGGGTATGGGAGAACCGATGTTAAATTTGAAAGAAGTTTTCAAGGCTTGCGAAATCATATCTGACGACTACGGCCCTTCCCTTTCAAGTAAAAAAATCACTATCTCCACTGTGGGCGTTGTGCATGCTTTAAGAAAATTCGTATCGCGGGCCGGCAAACTGGGACTCGCCATCTCCCTTCACTCGGCGGATGAAGAAGTCCGCAAAAAGATTATGCCGGTGGCCCGGGAAAACACACTGCCGGATATTATGGTCGAAGCGAAACGGTACACCGAGCTTTCCGGAAGGCGGGTAAGTTTCGAATACCTTCTACTGGGTGGCCTTACCGATTCTATAGAGGATGCCGCGAAACTAGTAAAACTGATACACGGTATACGATGCAAGATAAATCTTATACGATACAATCCTATAGACGGGTTGCCATTCAAAAGGCCCCGTGAAGAAGATGTTCAGAGATTCAAGGAATATCTGTATCCCAGAACTTATGCCGTAAACGTAAGAGAAAGCCGGGGTCTGGATGTCGGTGGGGCTTGCGGTCAGCTCGCGGGAGTCGTCTTAGCCTGAGTACTGTCTTTTGATTTCTTATCCTTTTTGGAAGATGAAGAATCAGCTTTAGCTTCGGGCCGTTTCTCCTTATCCGCCGCTTTTTTATAGCTATCTGAGCGGTAATCGGTGATATGAAATCCGGAGCCCTTGAACAACAGCCCGCCCCCCCCCGAGATCAACCTCTCAACCTTCCCCTTGCATCGCGGGCAAGACGATACAGGCGGATCGGTTATCTGCTGGAATTCTTCAAACCTGGTTCCGCAATCATTACATTTGTACTCATAAGTGGGCATATCAGTCCTTTCGCAAAACAGCAGCGTGGGATTTCTCCATATAACCGGCAAGCGATTCTATATCATCGAAGATTTTATCCGAACAGAATCGGACCACCCAGTTTGTCTTCATTCCGGTGATGATCCAGACAGGGATTCCTTTTTTATGGCTCTCCCAGATCTCGATTGCCGTCCCCAGGGAGGCGCCCGGCAGATAAGCGATCATAAGGTCGCAACTGTCTATTTCCGCCAGAGAGCTCAGAAACGTCGCTTTGCCCTTCTCGTCATCATAATCGATCGATTGCAGATGACCATCCAGAGAGTCATAGATCTCAGCCTCCGGATATGCCTTCCGGATGATCGATTTTATCTTTTCGCGGTAATGCTGCGAATGGATCGCTCGATCTTTATTTGAGCCCTGAATTATTCCGGCCAGGAAGATCTTCCTCATCATGAGTTTCGAACTTTCATCAACTGCTTCTAAGTTCCATCATAATATTATATTATACAAAATTCGCCTATGGATATCAATGGCGGGTCTCACTTATCGGCCAGCGAAAATTAAATAGACCCAGTTGGCGATAAAAAGACCGATTATTCCTATCCGGAGCGTCTTCTTATGTCCGTCGCTCAATCTTAAGATGATGCTCCCTTTTGTGACGAGGCCATAAAATGAAACCAAGGAAAGTGTCATGACTCCCGCCACGGATAAAAATAACACAGGATTCAGCATAAACGATGAGGCGATATCAAATTGAGAAAGGGCTACCAGTGATCGCGTGCCGCCGCATGTCAG
>CBDVBL010000036.1:0-9901 GCA_965372205.1 uncultured bacterium | reverse complement strand
AATCAAGCTCTAGTTAGTTGAGGGAAACATGAAGGAAAAAAATACAAAATCCCACCAAAAATCAGCCCCAGCACAACCTGTCCCACGAATTTCTTCCTGGCTACCAGTCCTTTCCTTTGCTTGAGCTTCGCCTTTAGATAATCGTCCATGAAACCCAGGGCCCCCATCCCAACGGTGACGAAGAGAACTAATTGCACATAACGGTTGGTTAAATCAGCCCACAGAAGGGTCGGCACAACAATGGATAACAGTATGAGAAGACCCCCCATGGTCGGGGTACCTTCTTTTGCCTGATGTGTATTCGGACCGTCGGATCTGATGCTTTCCTTTACACGATGTTTACGAAGAAAGCTGATAAAGAGGCTTCCGAAAAGAAAGCTTATGAGCATCGCCGTAACAGTGGCATAAGCTGCTCTGAACGTAATATATTTGAAGAGATTGAATCCCGAGATAAATTCACTGAGCGGATAAAGCAGATGATATAACATATTACAGCGATTCCATAACCCGGTTTGCAATATTTTCCAGAGCTATCCCGCGAGAGCCTTTAAATAAAACGATATCTCCTTTAGCGATCTCCTTTAACAGGCGTTCGGCCAATAATTCCTGCCGGTCGAAATGATAAGCTCCCTCGCCGAACGATTCAGCGATAACTCTGGCTAATGGCCCGTTGCAAAAGACATTGTCTATTCCACTCTCCGAAGCGTATGCTCCTATCTGTTTATGATACATCTCGGCGCCCGGGCCCAACTCCAGCATATCTCCCAGAACGGCAACACGACGACCTCTGCACTCCATCCTGGCCAGAGTATCCAGAGCATATTTCATGGATACGGGATTGGCGTTGTAACAATCAATTATGAATGTTATTCCCTTTTTATTAATAATTTCCGATCTCATTTCATCTGACCGATATCGTGCTATGGCGGCCGCAGCCGATTCCGGCGCGATCCTCAAAGTATTCGAAACGGCAAATGCAGCAAGTATGTTATAAACGTTATGGACACCCGGCAGATTAGACTTAATAGATATTCCGGAGATTTTAAAGGACGGCAACTGATTCTTTTCGAAAATCAGATCCTGAGGACAAATATGGTTGTCATGCGACAAGCCGAACCGGATGATTTCAAAATCACCCTTGCGAATCTCACCCATTAGGATCTCATCGTCACCGTTTACGATCAGAGTTCCGCCCGGTTTGATCCGCTCCAGAATCTCAAGCTTGGCCGCCGCTATTTCATCGATATCATTGAAAAATTCCAGATGTACCGGCCCCACGTTCGTTATGACCGCGATGTTCGGTGAGGCTATCTCCGCCAGCCGGGATATCTCACCTTTAGCGCTCATTCCCAGTTCCACTACTGCGGATTTGTGATGACCTTTAACCTGAAATATCGAGAGGGGTAAACCGAAGAAATTATTATAATTCGCCGGCGACTTAAGTGTCGGGCCATTCTGCGACAGGATTTCATAAACGAGATTCTTGACCGTAGTTTTGCCGTTAGAGCCCGTCACGGCTACCACATTTACATCCAGCCGGTTGCGGTGATGCCTTGCCAGTTCTCCGAGGGCATGGATGGTATCGTCCACGGCAATGTATCTATTACCATAAAGCTTCCTGACTTCCGCTTCCCGCCTGGAGACGACTGCGGCCACCGCGCCGTTAGACAGCGCCGATTCGATAAAATCGTGACCGTCGAATCTCGAGCCCTTGACGGCAATGAATAAATCGTCATTTTCGATTTCTCTGCTGTCGATCTTGATTCCTCTGACGGAGGTCTGGTGAAATCCGGGATCCCCCTCCAGCCTCGATCCCAGGATTTCACCAACCTCTTTTATGGTAAAAAGTACACTTTTGCTTTCAACCATTATTCCCATATCCCTGCTTTCGCAACACAGATTTGGCCACCTCGATATCGGAAAAAAACTTCTTCATGGAGCCGATCACCTGGTATTCCTCATGCCCTTTGCCGGCAATAGCCACGATATCATTCTTTGACGCCTTGGAAATCGCCATCTTGATAGCCTCGGTTCGATCCTCAATCACAATACATTTCTTGCGATCGACGATGCCCTTAAGCGTATCATCGATTATGGCTTTGGGATCTTCGGTACGGGGATTATCCGATGTTAGATATACATAATCGGCCAGATTCGATGTTATCTTTCCCATAAGCGGACGTTTTTTCCTGTCTCTATCGCCGCCGCATCCGAAAACCACATGGAGTTTATTCGGCTTAAACCGGCGAAGACTTGTAAGCAGCCTTTCCAGTGCATTCGGCGTATGTGCATAGTCTATATAAACTGCGAATGGCTGGCCGAGATCGATCGGTTCCAGCCGCCCTGGAATGGTGGTTGATTGTGATAATCCCTCGATCGCCTGATCGAGGGTTAACCCCAGACCGATAGCCGTCGCCGCCGCCGCGGCTGCATTCTGATGGTTAAACCATCCCGGCAATGGAAATCTAAAGTTTCGATCCTTGCCGCCGTGACGAAATTTCAAAACCGAACCTCGGTTGTCCGCTTCTATGCAGCTAACCTTGAGATCGGCATCCGAGTCGGATGAAAATGTTACAACCTTTCCGCCAATTCGATCGATCAGCTTCCGCCCGTATTCATCATCGATATTGATAACTGAAACGGGGACATCCGCGAATAGTTTCGCTTTCGCCGCAAAGTAGCTTTCCATATCCTCGTGATAATCGAGATGATCCTGGCTTAAATTAATGAAGGTGGCCGCAGAGAAGCTAATATTCCCGATCCGGTTCTGATCAAGAGCATGCGATGATACTTCCATCGCACAACCGGCAAGATTCTGTTCAATCATGAAGGCAAAAATTCTATGTAAATCGATGCTGCCGGGGGTAGTATTCCCACAATTGATATGCCGACCGGCTGCATCGCAGCCGATAGTTCCGATCCTACCCCATTTTATTCCGGCTGTTTCGAATATGGTTGCCAGCAAAAAAGTTGTTGTCGTCTTGCCGTTAGTGCCGGTGATTCCGGCCACCGTCATTTTCGACGAGGGGTGATCGTAAAAGCGATCGGCAACTGCGCCCAGATCCAACCTGAGGTTGTTGGAGAGAACTATCGGAATATTAGCATGCAGATCAATTCCAGGTGATGTCAGTATCGCTGCCGCCCCCAGAGACGAGGCTTCTGCAATATATTTCCTGCCATCTGTATCATGCCCGGGAACCGCGACGAACAGATCTCCGGGTTTTACCTCGCGTGAATCGTCGGCCAGCCCGGAAATTTCGATATCGTAGGAATCCTCAGGTACCGCTACATCAAATCCTGCAAAAAGCTCACGCAGAATCATCCGCCGAATTTGTTTCCCGACATCATTCATAACCGCAAGAATCATCTCAGGCCGCCGATCAGATCAAGAGTCCTGGCTCCGGAGAGGGCAACGCCGGGAGCCGGGCTTTGAGATACCACCACCCCGCTTCCGGTAATCGTATAATCCAAACCCAGCGACCTGGCTAACCGCATAGCATCCCTGATAGTCATGCCTCGAAAATCAGGCAGGATGATACGATCAATCTCATCGTACGGGAAATCCTCACCTCCCAATGGACGGATTGCGGCGAGAGTCATTATATGTGCACTCTCCCGGTTCCCGGTGATTAAACGCGTTTCGGATACAGGCTTTTGGTTTTGAGCGGTAACCAGCATACTCTTGCGAGGAAGGCTGCTGTATCTTCTGGCTATGTCTCTGAGCACCGGAGCTGAGACCTCTCCGCCATAGATGCTGATCTGCGGTTCGTCAAACGTCACCAGGCCGACAACCTGAGGATTATCTGCCGGGAAATATCCCACGAATGATGCCAGCGACCTGTCAGGATCATATCCTCTGCCTTCTTTTTTCGTTCTCAGGGCCGTCCCCGTTTTGCCTGCGATCCGGCAGAGATCGTCTTTTGCCCTTCTGGCCGTCCCTCTTTGCACAACCTCTCTTAAAATACGATCGAGAATCCTGGCCGTACGCCTATCCGAAATCCTTCTGACCGAAGTGTTCGAATTCAATGTTTTTTCGCTCCCGTCCGGCCAGACTATTTTCGCGCCAAAATATGGTCTATGAAGCTCGCCTTCGGAGGCAATAGCTCCGTACGCCGAAACAATCTGAATTCCAGTGGCTGCGATGCCATATCCAAAACAGATATTGGCCAGAAGGTGATCACTCCAGCTGTCAGGCTTTCGAACGGTACCGGGGGATTCACCGGGGAAATCAACCCCCGTTTTGGCTCCAAAGCCCATTTGCACAAGCGTCCTGTAGATTCGTTCCGCCCCCGCAGCTATACCCAATTTTGAAATGCCTATATTGGACGAATAAATGCCGATCTCGTCACACCGAAGCGAATCGTACGGATGATCATCCCTGATGACTCGTCGACCGATCTTGAACCTGCCTCCTTCTACGTCTATAACATCGTCAGGTTCAAACAAACCGGCCTGGAAAACCGTTGCCAGAGGTACGATCTTAGCCGTGGAACCCGGTTCGTTCATGTCGACGATACTCCTGCATCTGGCGAATTGAGGTTTGATACTTTCAACGGTAGCGCATGCGAGAATGCCACCGGTTCCGACGTCAAGGAATACAGCCGAACCGTAAATTGATCCGCTTGAATCGAGCATCCTGTAAAGCTCTTCTTCAGCGATCTGTTGAAGATCGACATCGAGAGTCAGATAGATATCCGCGCCATTTTGAGGTTGAACGATGGTATGCTCCCAGGCCGCGACTTCTCGGCCTCTGGCGTCCCGAAGGTATATGCTGCTGCCGTCGATGCCCGATAAGATATCATCATAATACTTCTCTAATCCCGATACTCCTATATTATCGGTATCCGTTCGGCCGATAACCTCGGAAGCCAGATCCCCATAAGGATTGATTCGCGTCGACTCAACCCGGTATCTCAATGTCTCTATCCCGGCGTTCTCAAATTCGGATTCTCTATTTTGAGGAACTCGGCGCGCTACAACCAGGTACCCGGGATACTTTTTGAATTGTCGTCTCCAGTAGGAAACCGATTTCCCGGTGAGTTTTGCAAGTTTGCCGACCGACTCTTGCGGCGCATCCATATACCCGGGATTTACAGTATAGGTTTTCGCCTCGATATCGTATGCCAGCGCTCTGCCTTCGCAATCGTATATCGCGCCTCGTTTGGCCTTCAGGGGCATCGCCGATTGCTGTTGGGAATCTGCGTAAGCGGCATATTCATCATGCTGGATTATCTGAATCTGCACAGCCCTGGCAATGAAGATGGCCCCAATCAGAGCCATCAACAATATGACTCCCCTGCCCCTGTTCCGCATGGTTCTTAGCTCCGCCATCTTTTACTTCCGCCCCGTCTTAATATTCTGTTGCTCCTCTGCTGTAACGTGACCGGATTTGAAAACCGCTCGTTCCAGCCAATCTGTTATTTCCTGCATATCTACCAGATGAAACCTGCTCACACGGCCCGCCGGTTTAACCGGGTCCTGCAAAAAGACTCTACTCGATACGTTCTGTGTCAGGCCAAATTGTCTCGTTACGACTCTATTTACGTTAGTCAGCGATTTCAACTTTGTGAGGTCGCTTTTCAGACGGGAATTCTCAGTCATTAATATCTTTCTCCTGATCTCAAGATTCTTCATTGTGGAATAATATTCTTTGACCCTGTCCGCTTTCCATATCCAAGCTAAAGACAACAACAAAATCAAAATCGGGATTACACCTATAAACCCTCTTCGCCCCGTCTTTGGTTGCCTTCTCTTATAGCCTTTCCGCATATCTCAGTCTTGCTGGACGGGCACGTGAATTTTCCGCGACCTCTTTTTCAGACGGCCTGAGCGGTTTTTTTGTCTTAACATCGAGCAGGCTGCGCCTGCCACAAGCACATTCGGCCACCTCCGGGCCGCAAAAGCACTTCCCGGAATTGAGCAAGAAGAGTCTTTTGACGATCCTGTCCTCCAGCGAGTGATAGGCGATCACCGCCAGACGTCCACCCCCGGCCGTCAGCGGAATAATTCCCGAAAGGGCGCTTTTTAGCTCTTCGAGTTCCTCGTTTATGAATATCCTCAGCGCTTGAAAAACCCTCGCCGCCGATTTTATAAACCGCCGCGAACCAACAACGTTCTTTGTCAGGGATGCCAGAGATTCGGTCGTGGTTGGTCTCTCGGAAATAATAGCCCTCGCTATAGCCCTGGCGTTTTTCTGCTGGCCGTATTCTTTGAGAATTCTTATCAGTCTGTCCTCTTCGATGGTCTGCAGCAATTCAGCCGCAGACCTACCGGATTCCCTGTCAAATCTCATGTCAAGGGAGGCCGGTTTTGAGAATGAAAATCCTCTTGAGGGATCATCGAGTTGGGCGGAATTCAATCCCAGATCAAATAATATCCCTGTTAGAGGTTCAATCTTTTCCCGTCGCAACATCTCAGGTATTTCCGAAAATCTCATCTTGCGCAGGCGCACTCCTGGTGGTCGATCCCCCTCGGCCTTTTTCAGAATTTCGCCGTCACAGTCGATCCCGATGAATTCGAATTTTCTTCTAGAACCGCTCAACAAGGCCCTGGTATGGCCGCCCAGTCCATATGTGGCGTCTATGAATACGCCGTCGGGTACATCAGCGAAAATCGATACGATCTCACCGGTCATGACCGGCTTATGATCCATCGTTAGATTAATAGCTCTCCAGCCATGTCTTCATAAGACTCCGGCTGGTCTTCCTGATACTTTCTCAATGTTTCAGGAGCCCAGAGTTCAATCTTATCTAAAATGCCGCGTACCACGACTTCTTTTTCTATGCCTGCCATGTCCAGAAGATTCTGGGGAATAGCGATCCGACCCTGTTTGTCAAGCTTGGCGTCGGCGGCGTTAGAAAGCAGGGCTCGAACAAAGCGGCGTGCCTTGGCATTTGAAAATGTCTTCAATCCCGAAAGCTTCTCTTCGATTTTGAGCCACGCCTCATGAGTATATACGAATAGACAACCTTCAAAACCACGAACCACCACATAATGATCGCTGCCCGGCGTATCCGGTTTATCTCTGAATCTGGCGGGTATGTTTACTCTGCCTTTGTGATCTATGGAATAATTAAACGTGCCTTTTAGTGCTGTCATTTCAGGTCATCCTTCCCACTTTCACCCACATTTTGGGATTTCTTCCCACCAGAGTCAAGCGAAAAAACTCTAATCCTGTATTTTGTTAAAAGATATAGCGATACGGCAACAAATATGGGGATGTCCCTATAGATAGGCATATCAGATTTCCCCTCAGCCGCATATAGCGCATCGTCGCATGGGATATCCCTTTATAGTTGAATACGTTATAAGGTTGTTTCGATCCGGATCACCCCTGAATGGCATGGCATATCTGTTGCTGTAACAACTCTACGAGTTTTGAAATAATCACCATTTCTGGGGGGGGGAAAAATGAATAGGATCTCGGATCTTTTGAAAATAATGGTGCTAACTGCCTACTTGATAGGCGGTTTGGCAATGGCCAGCGATGAATACGTATACACGGTGGCCACAGGTCAGGGCTCTGTTGAGATAACGGATGGGAAAATATCGATAAGCGGAGGCGAGATGATCGCCACTCCCGGTGCGCCGGCTCTGGAATACCGGATCATAAAACTAGCCCTGCCCGCTAATACCGAAGTAATCGATCTAACTTATGAAACCTCAGACCCCCTGGTAATCGGAACCACCGAGATCGATTTTATCAGGGGTGATCTCAGACCCGGGAATTATCCCGCAGATACGGCGGCTTTTCCCGATCCGCTAATCTATGATACCGATCAGATTTTTCCTGCAGAGCGTGTGAGATTATTGGGCTCCGGTAACTGGGGCGATATCCATGTCGCGGACCTGGCGGTTTATCCCATAGCCTATAGACCGCTTTCAGAGAGGATCCTGTTTTATCCTGAAATAACAGTTCATTTAAGCCTCCGGGCCAGATCGAATGGGAATGGCCTGGTGATCAGGAGTGATCCGAACGCTTATGGAACGTTGATGGGGATGGTGAGTAACCGGATTGATCTTTCATTGATGGCCTCGCCACCGTCGAATGACCCCCCGATACCCCTGGGCAATATCCCGCCGCCGGAATTTCTGATAATCACGTCCGGTGAAATAGCCCCGGGATTCTATCCGTTTCTCAACTGGAAGAACCAAAAAGGATTGCCTACGGATATGGTATTGATCGAAGACATTCTGGCCAGCATCGGCGGCGTTGATCCCGCCGAACAACTCAGGAATTACCTGATTCAGGCTTACAACGAGGGTGTCCGTTATGTTCTTTTGGGCGGCACCGATGATATTGTGCCCGTTCGGTATCTCTATCCGGGCAATGTCAGCGACTATTATCCTGACCTGAATCACCAGCATATATCGGATCTCTATTTCGCAGACCTCACCGGCGATTGGGACGCTGACGGCGATGGTGTCTGGGGCGAATCATATCAGGATCAGCCCGACATCTATCCGGAACTATACGTGGGAAGAGTACCCGCGTGGAACGCGGAGCATGCTTCCATCTGGGGAAACAAAGCCATCATATATGAGAAAAACCCGGGTAACGGCGATCCATCTTACCTGACAAAGGCGCTGATTATATGCTCCGACCAGATGCGCGACCTGAATCAGCACAATGTCCTGGCAGACATGATGCCTGATAACTTCGTTACCGATGCCAGTCGCCTGATCGAGGAGCCCAGCGGTAACGACCCCAACCCAACCAGTCCGACCGCCGAATACGTAGTAGAGGTCATGCAGGAGGGATGGGGATTCATTACCAATCTCAACCACGGCGATTATTCGTGGTACTCGTCGAAAGGCGCCTACTATAACCGTTACGGATGGTCGGGAGTCTGGGGGGACACGGTTGTCTGGAATGGCTGTGGGGCATTGAGCCATCTGACAACCTACGATCAGCCGGCTGTTCATTACTCTATAAGCTGCGATCTCGCCGCTCTGGATTTCGACACGGGTATATTCCGGCCGCCGCCATATATCAGCCCCTACTGTTTTGTAGAGTCATTTATGTTCGAGCCCGGCAGCGGGGTGGCCTTCCTCGGCAATACTCGCTGGGGATGGGTTTCATCCTCTTACAATCTGGAGAGGAGATTTTTAACTCACGTCATTGCAGATTCCACCAGCAGGCTGTCGGTAGCCGAGGCTCTATCGAAAATCGACTATCCCAACTACCGCGATATCGGATACTCCCATAACCTCTTCGGCGATCCCGAGATGTCACTATGGCTCTCTGTAAATGGCAACCTCCGGGTCGAAGGTCCGACGGAGATCGATTTCGGCGAGCCGCAAAACCTGCAATACCAGGTGTCGGACGGCGACAATTATATATCCGACGCCAAGGTTTGTCTGTATATGGCCGGAGAATTATTCGAGGTTGGCTTCACAGACAACGAGGGTTTCATCTTCTTCGATATCGAGCCGCAAGATGAAGGATATATGAGTATCACTGCAACCAAACAGGGGTATATTCCGGACCAGATTATAGCTGCCATAGGAACCCCCGCAGGCGTCGACGATGAAGTGAAACTGCCTGAGAGCCCGGTCGTTTTTCAGAATTTTCCCAATCCCTTCAACCCGTCGACCACAATAGAGTTTAACCTTCCTGAAGGGGGCCGGGTCGATCTTGAAATATATGATATCATGGGGCGACTGGTCAGGAACCTGGCTTCAAAGGAATTCCCTGCAGGTTTAAACCAGGTTATGTGGGACGGAAAAAACGATTCCCGCCGGAACGTCACAAGCGGCATTTATTTTTACAAGTTCATCTCCGGACCAACGGTTTCTATAAGACAGATGACTATTGTAAAATAGTCATTCGTCCCTCCCAACCTGATCCTGCCTTACCCGGGCTAACGCCCGGAGGCAGGATCTTCATTTATTCTGGCCC
>CBDVBL010000035.1:0-9931 GCA_965372205.1 uncultured bacterium | reverse complement strand
TTTATACGCCCTGGGTGTATAATTTCGACGTTGGTATGTGGGGCGGTATCGATAACATAGAGGATACCCTCGAGGCTTATGATAGCGCCGGAAGATTTCAGGCCGATATCCGGGAAGTTCTCGATACACTTCAGACCTATGATGCCGCCGGACGATTCCAGGCTGACATCCGGGAGGTTCTGGATACGCTGCAGAATCAGGACGAATGGGTTGCCCGGAATCAATATGTAGACACGGAGATACAGGAAATTTTGGATACGCTTCAGACGTATGACAATGCCAATAGATTTCAAGCCGATATTCAGGCCGCTCTGGACACTCTGCAAAACCATGATGATTGGGTTGCCAGTGATGCTAATGTCTCCGAGGTTCTTGATACATTACAGGTCTATGACGATGCGGGGCGCTTCCAATCGGATGCTCAGGAGATTCTTGATACACTGCAAAGCCACGATGGGTGGGTGGCAAAGGAAGCTACCGTGGCCGGTTTAAACGATATTGCCGCCATCGACGTCTGGGATATTTCTTTCGGCGCCGCTTTTACCGCTGGTTCAATGGGGGATTCATTGAATAATCCCACTTATGTTCAGGGATCTGCTTCCGGTGATTGGGCGCCCGGTGAAAAAGAAAATATTCGTGATGCGCTCGGCGTAACGGGAGCCAAGACGACGGCCAGTGGCGGACAATTGCAGGATGTTCTGGATTCACTAAATGCCGCATTAGATACATTACAAGATCAGAATAGCTGGGTAGCGAAGGAAGCAACTGTAAACAGCCTGAACGATTTTGATCCACTCACAGATTCGGTGACGGTCGATATGTCCGCTCTCAATTCGAACCTGAAAGGCAGCACAGCTGGACGGGCGTTCTTGTCATTGGCGCCGCATTTCGGCTGGGTGACCTCTCAGATCAGCACCAGTCAATTCAAGATCGGCGGCCCTATGACCGCTTACGGCGATGATTATTTCAATGATCTTCAGCTAATTTTCATCGACGGGAATCTGCCGGGGAGGGCCTCGAGAGTAACCGACTGGAGTAGTTCGGATTCGACCATAACGGTCAACCCGTTTTCTTCTCAGCCCGCCGTATTCGATACGTTCGCTGTCGCTCCCAATCTGGATATCTCAGCCTCTGCAGACATCCCCGATTCCATTACCGCGAGAATCGATTCGATCTTTGCCTCCACCGGAATATTCTCAGATGCTTCGATCACCGCAAAATTAGGGAGTTATTCAGGCGCCCCTGGTGATAATAATAACATCAAGGACGATATAGCGGCCATCTCAACGCAGGGAGGAGGCACGGAAGCTGAAACGCTTTTCGTTTTCGACAGCGATACCACCGCCATCGAAGGCGTATCCGTCACGGTTCGCAACCTCGACCAGACATCCACGAAAGTGCCCGGTAACCGCACCGACACGTCCGGCAGATTGCTGCTCGAACTTGATCCGGATAGTTTCGTGGTAGCCCTTTATGCCAATAACTATATTCAATATGGCCTTGATACAATCGTCGTCGCAACCGGCGGGGGCACCGATACACTCTGGATGAACCTGTTCGATCCCGGCAATCCACCGTCGCCCGATCTCTGCCGGGTCTACGGATGGGTTTACGATATCACCGGCGATTCGCTCGAGGGCGTGACCGTAACATCGGAGATTCCACCGGAGTATCATCCCGTCAAATATTCAAATGTCATAATTACACCCTTTAAGAAAACCGCGGAAACCGATTCCGCCGGGTACTGGCAAATTGATCTATTCCCCAATTCGGTCCTTTCTGATATAGATTCTAAATACCTGTTTATTATCGAATACCCATCGGGAATTGTCTTCAAGACCCGGGTCGAGGTGCCGGATTCGGCGAGCTGGCAGTTAAAATAAATGTAAAAAATCTACGGAGGAATAAAAAATGCTCAACGAAAATGTTTCAATTTATTACATATCGGCCGGTCTGTTTTCATGGATAGGAGATATTCTGACCGAAAAATCGCTGGCGGCGGTCGGCACGATTCTGATGATCTATCTGGGGTATTTGATAAAAAAGGAAATAATCCCGTTTTTGAAGCTCAAGCGCAACAGGGAAATTGCCAGCCATATACTTTTAATTGCCGACGATGTCACCGATTATTTCCGGCTGAAGTTTCCATCGGCGCATTGGTCGGTCTGGTTGGATCGGGCGGTTGATAAGATCATCGAAATTACCGGCGTAGGCAGAAACGCAGCTGAACGTGCCGCCAAGGCGGCAGTAGTCAGGAAAACGGATATGAAAATGCAGGATAAAAAAGACTGAAGCCGATAAGTTACTTCCGGGATGTCCCGGTGAAGGGGAGCTCATATCCAAGCTCCCCCTTCATTTATCTGAAAAACACATTTTCACTCGATAATTATCCAGTCTGAGATTCCATATTCTGCTATTCTAAAGCCTGCCCGAATCCTTCCGACTATCAGTGGCAAAGGAGTTTTTTATCCTGATGTCTGGATATTATGAAAACATATAAATCAATACATGGAGGTAGATGATGAATTGCAGGAGTATTGCAGTGATTCTACTGGCTATTATGTTAGCTGTAGCCACTGGATGCGGCGGAAAAAAGACTGTCTATCCAGATAATCCAGCAGTGGCGACCGGAATATCCGATGCCGGTGGGACCGTAAATATGGAGGTCGGCCCGTACAACGTCATAGTCAATGTCGTGAATATTCACGAACAGGCTGTGGCCGGTATTAATGTGAGCGTATATCTCTTAAAAGATCACCTGCTTGCGATTGCCAGCGATCCCAATGGGAACTACTATTCGAATCTGGGTCTGATCTCCTATGAAGATGCTCAGTCAAACTCCAAACCCAGCCCTAATCCATACGCCGGCGGTGTAAGCCCTGCCCGGATGGCCGCGGACACCGAAATCGAAATAACCATAGTAGTAGAAGGCTCGGGGTTGGCGTCCAATGGATTCGAGGTTGAACCCGCCCATATGGGTGTTCTGGAGTCGGATGAATGGATCAGCGTCACCACCGATGATTATGATATGGAGAGTTTCTATACGCTGGCGGGTAATGTGGATTTCTCAGGCGGGACGATCGTCCACCTGACATCGGATGTATCGTATTCAATAGGCGCCGGACGGCAGACCGCTTCGTTCCTGATTGATCGGATAGCCGATGTGGCGACTTTTTCCAGTCTGATGGGAATCGAGTTAAGGATATTCAGTGGGGATACATTGCACACTCGCCAGTTGAGCTATATGGATAATTCCATGCCGATACTGATAATCGACGACATAGGCATGAACCGGCATTTCTGGATGCAGTTCACGTTGACATGGGATGAGAATCCCAGCGATCTGGATTCCCATCTCTGGACCCCGTTCATTGAGGATGATTCATATCACATCTTCTTTGCCAGCCGTGGAGATTCCGCCGGCGCACCCTACGTCGATCTCGATGTTGACGATGTCACCAGCTATGGCCCTGAGCATATCACCATTTACGACGAATTTCCCGGTACTTATACGTTTGCCATTTACCACTACTCAGGGACCGGCGATATCTCGATGTCTGAAGCCGAGGTTGGTCTCCTTGAGCCCGACGGTGCGGTTCAGGTTTTCACCGTGCCGGAAGCCACGGCATCAGCCAACTGGTGGTGGCATGTCTGCACCATCGACGGTACCACGGGCGTGGTTACCCCGGTGAACAGCATCTCCGCAGATCCGCCGCTGCCGTTTGCATTTCCAGAGAACACAGCTAAGGTGGATGCGGAATAGAATCCCTTTCGCGAAAGAAACAGTCTCCCGAAAAATGTTCTGAGGCGCTCCGGATTCAAATTGCCGGAGCGCCCAATCATCTTAAATCATACCGGCCTTTTATTCTGCGTAAGATCGCCGGAGCTATTTTTGTTGCAATATATGAGATTTGGCTTATATTCTCGTTGAGGAATCGAAAATTATGCGATCTCTTATTACAATTGTAATGATCTCATTTATAGCGAAAGCTGTTTTCGCTCAGGTTCCCTACAACACTGTCCCGGGTTGGTTTTCTACAGAGGAAGATTATTATGGGACCGGCGCCGCCATTGACGACATAAACCGCGATGGCTACCCGGATCTGGCCATCTCCAACGGGAATGATATCGTCCAGGCGCCCAATCTGGCCTATATAAATTCCGGCGGATTCATGCCCGAAACGGCCACCTGGGTTTCTGAGAATATCGCCTATTCCGGTCATTGCGAACTGGGGGATTATGATTCCGATGGATTCCCGGAACTGGCGGTGTCGAACTATATCGCGCCTGGTTGGGAGCCCGCAGAGGTTCATATATACGATAACGTCGAGGGTGTTTTGGAGAATTCACCGTCATGGGTATCGTCAGAATCAATGCATACTTTCAGACTCGCCTGGGGGGATGCCGATGGCGACGGCGATCTCGATCTGGCGGTAGCGACCGGCGAAGCGTACAATTCATATTTTGAGTCAAACCTCATTTACTTCAATAATGATGGTGTCCTGGAAACGGAAGCGGGATGGTCGTCGGCGGATCTCGACGCCTGCTATGACGTCCGTTGGGTGGATATTGAGCTTGATGGTGATCTCGATCTGGTTTTTTGTGAATCCGGGGGCCCGATTAAAATCTATTACAATCATGGCGATTTCATTGAGACCGATCCGGGGTGGCTGAGCCAGGATGACGATAACTACAACTCCATTGATCTTGCGGATATCAATGGGGACGGCTATCCTGATCTGGCGGTAGCAGCCAATGCGCAGGAGGGCGGATCGGGACGATTCAAGATCTACCTCAATATCGAGGGCGTTCTCGAAACTGTCCCTTCCTGGACCTCTTCAAGCGCCGGGTACGGGTCAGACGCTGCCTTTTCAGACGTAGATAACGACGGAGATTACGATTTGATCTGCGGCCGCTGGTGGGGTCTGGTCTACATCTATCTCAATAATGACGGTAGTTTCAATCGAAATCCGGACTGGAATAGTTCCGGCTCCAGCGTGGTCGAGAATATCGTATTTGGCGATTTCAACACGGGTGCCGAGAGAAGCCATCGTGAAGTATTCCTCGATCCAACCTATAGTCTAATCACGCTTTCGTACCGTCAACTGGCGTCGGTTGACTCCGTCCGGCTGGATGGTATCCTGCTCGAACCCGATGAATACTGCATAAGCCTTTGGGACGGATGGATTTCGATCGGGCCGCTCGCCCTGGATTCGGTTGAAGTCTTCTATCGTCATTCCAACTCAAAGGATATGGCCGTTTCAAACTGGGACAGGGAAACATTTATATTCTATAATACGAATCCGGGTTTCATACCGGGAGATGCTAACGCTTCCGGGGACGTGGATGGTCTGGATCTGGTGTTCCTGGTGAATTATCTGAAGGGGGGGCCGGCTCCTGAGCCCCTGCTGGCTGCGGATGTAAATGGTAATTGCGCTGTTGACGAGGAAGACACGATTTACCTGCTGAATTATTTTAAGGGGGGTCCCGCTCCACTGGCCGGGGATTGCGACTGAAAGAATAGAACAGATTGCAGATCCATATTTTATCGCTTCAGGAACATATCCGTATATGATCGGCTATAATCCATAGGGAAGGAATATTCTGATTTAAAGGCGGAAAATTGACTAAGGGATTTGCTTATACTCTCGTTGTGGCTCTGGCGACGTCTGCAATGGCGCAAAATGAATATGTAGCGACCGGGGAAAACCTGTGCTATACGGAGAGCATCGAGGTCGAAAGGGGCGCCTCCTTCGCCGTAAGAGTTTATGTTAACAACACGGATACCCTGGTGGGCATGCAGGTACCGATTTATTATCGTTCCGACGACATGAATTTGCGTTGCGATTCGGTAACCTTCGACGAGTCCCGCTGCCAGGATTTTTCGATGACTTTTTTTAAAATCGAACCGGACGAGAAAGTGGTGTTTTTCGCATTACTAAATATGAACAATCCTGAAAAAGGTAGAGCGGCATTGTATCCCGGTAAAGGCCCGGTGGCTAGGCTGTGGTTCACGGCCCCCGAGGACGGCGCTTCAGGCGACGTGGCGCTGGAAAGCGGCCCCGATGCCCATTTCCCGCATGATCGGATTAATTATGGCTACCTTTTCTGGACTCCGGCCGCGATTCAGGTGAAATGCGATTATTCACCGGGAAATATTACTTTGAAATAGCGATTGAATAGACTATAATCGGATGTCCGTTCTATCGCTGCGGCCCAGTGATGGGAGGATTAACGATATTGTCTCTGAGCGAGTAATAGAAGATAGTGGTCAAATTAAAGGAGGAAGGTTGAAAAGAACGTTAGTCTCAATCCTGTTGATATCTCTACCGGGCCTTGCCCTGGCGCAAGAGGGGCAGGAAGAGATAAAGGGGAACACCTGCTATACTGAAAGCGTAGAGGTTGAAAAAGACACCTCGTTCCCGGTTAACGTATTCGTGAATAATGTAGATACCCTGGCTGCTTTCTCGATGCCGATTTATTACAGATCCGAAACGGTGGATCTTCAGTGTGATTCGGTTACATTCCACGGATCTCGCGCCGAGTATTTTTCAATGAGTTTTTTCAAAATCGAACCGGTAGGTAAGGTCGTATTCTTTGCCTTTTTGTGGGTTACCGACCCCGATAAGGAAGTTCCACCGCTCGGACCCGGCGAGGGCATGGTGGCGGAGCTATGGTTCACGGCTCCCAAAGATATCGAAGCCGGCAAAGTGGAACTGAGTAGCGGCCCCAACGCTTTTTTCCCGCACGAACATATTGATTACAGCTTTAGTTTCACTACTCCGTTAGCGGAAGAGACAGATTTTGAATACACAGCGGGGTATATAACTGTAAAATAACCGGGACGAAAGCCCTTTAAACACGGGGCTTTTTCTCTGCACGAAGTTTCTTTCGATTAATAATCGGCCACTCCAGGCCGATTATTTTTTTCAACGGAAAGCCGCGGGACTTTTACAATTACCCGTCATGGTTACAGTTGATCCTCCGGGATTTCTCCTGGGAGCCGGAGCATGACGGGCGGGCAGAGCTGCGCGGCCTGCCATATGATTCATCTAAGATGTTACCAGTATGGCGATAATAATCGTGGAATCTTGCAGGAAATGGGCGATTATACAGGGAACGACGCTCTTCCTGGCAATGAATAACCCCGAGAAGAGCATCCCGTATATGAAGATCAATATCACTCCTCCAAATCCTTGATACAGGTGCCCCAGAGAAAAGGCGGCCGACCCCAGTATAGCTCCGATCCAGTATGATCCCGAGAGGATTTTCAACCGGGTTATTATATATCCTCGGAAAGCAATCTCCTCGGACAGGGCGGCTCCGGCGGAGAGTAGAATCCAGATCGCCCCCTCGATTGCCGTAGCAGGAAGAAGGTGAAGAAATTCTTTTTCCGGTAGATATCCCGATCTTATTATAGAAACCCTTATGATGATTATCAGCGCCCAGGCCCCTACGAAGAATATCAGACCCGCGATAGTATTCGACAAATTGATATCCTTGCGATCGAAACCGATACGGTGAAATCGGTCCCCGCTGCGTCTCAGCACCAGCCACACGGCGGCCAATATGATCCCTTGCATGAATAATACCGGTAGATATACCTGTCTTATTTTTGATGTTATCGCTTCGGGAGACGTCGAACCCAGCCAATCAAGAATGATACTCATACCCGGATAGCCCAGGAGCAGAATCAACAGAAAGAAAAGCTGAACGGGCGGCAGGGAGTAAATTTCTTTCGTGCCTGTAAATCCCGTCTTATGAGTCTCCATGTTACCGAATATAAAGCCCGGGGGGCTCTTTCAAAGGGAAATCATATATTGCACCGTAGGAAGGAATCAGTTGTCGACTTCTAAAGCGCTAAGAACTCTCTGCCATTCCGGATCGTTTTTGAATTCAAGTCGGACGGAGTAGCTGGCCAGCTCTTTGAATGTCTCGTAGGATTTTTTCATGTTCTTCCGATCATCCATAGCCAGATAAGTTTTAGCAAGATAAACCTGTGCTTTCGGATCAGCGAAATTGAGTTTTTCGGCTTCCTTGAAAGCATCCAGAGCATCGCCGTAAGCTCCAGTTCTATAATATGAATTGCCGAGTTTATAGCAGGCTCCGAGGTTTCTGTGGTCTATCTGGATTACCTTTTCATAATCCTGAGCGGCGAGGTCATAATTTCCCTGAGAAAAAAAAAGATCTCCACGGCTGTAATAAGCTGTAAAGGTGTTGGGCCGGGCATCTATGAGGCCGGTCAAAGCCTCTATCTGAGTGGCGATGTCGCCTTTAGTACCGGCGACCCTTGCCGCCTGCATAAAATAGCTTGTGGACTGATCCAGTTGCCCCTGCGCCTTGAAGCTGCGACCTTTACCGAGCAGGGCTGCCAGATCCCGAGGGTTCTTTTGCAGAGCTTTGTCATAATACCTCAAAGCCTCATGATAATTGCCCGATATCTCGTTTTCATATGCTAGCTCGCCATTGCTTTTTTTTTTGGAAGCCCTGGTGAGACCGAATTTATAAGACAGACTCTTTCCGGATTTAACAGTTATCTGTTTTGTTTTGGTCTTGTATCCCTTTTTTTTTACAGATAACACATATTGGCCCGGTCTCACCTTGTAAGAATCGGATCCCACTCCCAATGGCTTATCATCAAGATAGGCTCCCGCACCCTTCGGACTGAGTGCCAACTTCAGCGTACCGGGCTCGGTTCTGGAATCAGATTTAGCAAGCGCTGGATTTTCTTTTCCCGGGTTTTTCGATTCTATCGGGATTGAAGTTATGGGCTGACCCTTATGAATGGTTATTGTGGTGATATTGTTTTCCAGAACGGCAACCCGTTCTTCAGCGAAGGGGGCCCCGTCTTTTTGATATTGAATCGTATAAAGTCCTGACGGCAGATCGTCGAAAACAAAAAATCCAGCCTGATTGGTTTGAACCGTCCTGTTAAGCTCGACGATGGTGATTTTCTGTTTTGAGAGGGGCATTCCGCTGGCATCGTCGAGGGCCATGCCAACGATTTGTCCGTTTTGTCCTCCGGAAAACCCCGATAAGAAGATCAATAGCGCCAGAATGATGGCAACTCCTCCGGCAATAGCCCAGATGAGCTTTCTATTGTCATTCGGTTTTGTCCGGACCTCATACAGCTGATCGCCGATTTGAACCTCATCGCCGGGGAAAACTCTCGCGCCGCCGGTCAGTGTCAGGGTTTCGCCGGATAGAAGCATAATGCCTTTGGAGTGGGCCACTCGCGGAAGATCCAGAGGCGAAGGCTTTGTTTCTTCGGGTTCATCCGGTTTTTTTTCGACGCCGGGTGCGAATTTGTCTTTCAGGTTCTGTAGCCGTATTTTCTGGGTGGCGGTCAAATCCTCGACGTCCGGTGGGATTTCCTTATGATCTTCCTGCGAATCCTCTTCGCTTTTCTCGACCGCAGGTTCGATGTCTTCCGCATCTTGAATTCCTTCACCAATTATGCTGCCAAGTGTTTCCAGGGTTACGCCGGACCCCGAGTCGGCCTCTGACATGGAAAACTTTAATTCTTCGTCTCCGTATGCCGTCGGATCGCTCCGGATCGGCTCAGGTTTGATCTCCTCGCCGAGGTCATTCTTGGAGACCGAGCTATCGTCGTA
The DNA here is from genome assembly GCA_965372205.1 of uncultured bacterium. Classification (GTDB taxonomy): domain Bacteria; phylum Zixibacteria; class MSB-5A5; order UBA10806; family UBA10806; genus CBDVBL01. The sequence goes on along the minus strand of CBDVBL010000035.1, from coordinate 317 downwards.
GCTGCCGTCGCCCATGATAAAGTCTATGGGATCGGCCATATCAATCCGATCGTCCTCGGTATCATTCGGCGGCGTTTCCTCTATCGGCTGCTCCTTCAGAAAAAAGCTAATGGAATCATCGGTGCCGGAATGTTCTTTTGAAGCGGAAACCGGTTTGGGCTGCAGAGGATGATGACAGCTTTTGCAGAAAGCCGCACCCTCGAATCGGTTTTCCGTACCACATTTCTCGCAATACATCTATATCCCTCCGGTTGAGGTTACACTCTTTCAAATTATCGGCAGATTTGCGGTTATGTTGAACATGAATAAATATTACG